>CAZYYB010000063.1:0-18534 GCA_964651515.1 uncultured Fibrobacteraceae bacterium | reverse complement strand
AAAAAGCGGGAGACGGGAGTTGAACCCGCAACCTTAACCTTGGGAAGGTTACACTCTACCATTGAGTTACTCCCGCGAGAGAGCATAAAGATATATCCGACTTCTCAACGAAATCAAGGCACGCTGCATCCGCCTCCCCTGAAGGCCGGGGCGCGAACATCGCCCGCTTTTCCCGTTTCCGCCGCTTTGCATGGGTCGCTTTTATGGCATGAAACGACATATTTTCAACATTTTGATATAGAGTATCGCCATTTCGGCACAAGGAACCCTTTCCGGGGAAGCGTATGGTAGCCGCCATAGTTGCTCTGGTTTTACTCTCGCTCGCGATCATCCTTGCCGTTCTGCTCATAAGCAGCAGGAAATCGCCTCAAAAGGAGCGTCTCGGGGAGCCGATCGAGCCGCCGCTCATCCAGGCGAGCGGAATCTACTCCATAATCAGGAAAAGCCCGCGGGAAGATCTGAAGAAAATCCGCCCGGCTGAAACGGAAATTCGAAAATATCTCTTTTCCATAAACGAAGACATAGAAAAGAACTCTCTTTCCGATGCCGACAGGCAGAGTCTTGCCGATCACTGGCACCGCGCAATGGAAGAGAACATCGGTACCATAGAAGAGGGGGATGCGGTGAAGGCACCCTTCTTTTATTGTCTCGATGCCGCCGGCGGGAACCCGTGCAGGGTATGTGAACCGTATTTTAAGCAGGGGAACATAGTTACGCGAAAGGAAATATATAAAAACCCGTCGGTCATACCTCCCTTCCATTTAGGATGCACCACAAAAATCATCCCATTTCGCGGCAAGGAGGACTCCGGAGGTCCTTCGGTGCAGGATATGCTGCCGCTGGGAGAAAAAAACAGCACTATTGCATTGCCCGATTGGACCACGACCATCAAGCTGCCGTCGACCAGATAACCGAAGGAATCCTTAATAATGAGTCTATGCAAGTTCAGCAGGGTACGACGAGGTGTGGCGGCTGGTACGGCATTTATCATTGCAGCCAGTGCTTCGGCGGCATGGTGTGCAATAGGGCAATCGGCGGTCATTACCCTCGTCATGCCTCCCGGCGCACGGGCAACCGGTATGGGAGAAGCGTTCACCGGCCTGGCCGACGATGCCAATGCGGTGTATTATAATCCGGCCGGATTGGGCCAGGATCCGCTGGCCAACTCCTGGAAGGCATTTTTAAGAGACGAAGGCCCCTTCATTGCCGTTGCTTCCCACGCTAAAAGTTCGGTCTTTTCGAGCCAGCTTGTCTGGGCGGCTACACCGAAAGGAATCCTCCGCTATACGGGGAAGGGGTGGGAATCGAGCGAAACCTATCTGGTTGAAGCGGAGCAGGGCAATGATTTGAAATCCATAGCGCGGCGATACCTCAATGTCGACGACGATAAGAGCATCAGTGAGGCCGCCTGGAAAATCCGGGTCGAAAACAAGATCGAAATGAAGCGTTTCAGGGCCATTCAGGCCGAGTTGCATACCGGACTCGCCGATTCGCTTCTGGCCAGGCATAAGACGACTCCGGATGCACTTGCCCGTTCCTTTCTCGAACTGTTACCCGCCGACCGGACCGCCGCCAAGATTTATCTTGCGCTCACGCCCTTCACCGACTCAACCGCCGCCGACCGCATGGCGGACCAGATTGAAACTCTCCTCAAAAAAAGCGATGTCGAACTGACCGATCTGGTTGAACTGCAGATCCCCTTCTCCATCGCCGTCAGCGACAGCGTCACCGCCATGGCGATGGATGAATCCGACCGGCTCTGGGTTGGCACGACGCGCGGGCTCTGGAAGTGCAGCGAATCAAAATGGAGCCGGGTGACGACCACCGAGGGTTTGCCGTCCAATTTCATCACCTCCATCGGCCTGGGCAAATACGGCGATCTCGCCGTCGGAACCGATGCCGGCGTCGGCGTTTATAAAGATGGCAACTGGATGAAAATCGGCACTGCCGACGGATTGACGGAACTCATGATTACCTCGGTCGCCCTGGGAACCGACAGCAATACCGTTCTCTATGCGGGCACCGCGAAGGGCGTTTTCAAATGCACTAACCTGACCAGACCGGCGATTACCCTGATCGATTCGACCCGGGGGCTGCTCTCCAATCACGTCAAGGCTCTTTACTACGATTCGCAGGACCGGCTGTGGGTCGGCGGAGAGAACGGCATAGCTATTTTTACGGGCAAATTGTGGAAGCGGTTCAAGTTTCCCGGAAGCATGGTGCAGTGCTTCGCCGAGCAGTCCGATGGGACGATCTGGATCGGGACCAACAAGGGCGTCGTCACCTACACCGAGGGCAGCGAGGTCATCACGAGCGGCGGGCAGGCCGGTGAAAGGGTTCCCGAGTGGAAAGCTTACCATTCGAAAAACGTGCTGTCGGGCGACGTCGTCGGCGGTCTCGCGCCCTTCGGCAACGATATGTGGGTGGTGACGGATCAGGCGATCAACAAGTACGAGTGGGCGCAAAAACAGGCGCTGCTGTTTTATGAACAGCTGCTTCCGGCCTTCCGGCTTTCCGACCTCTGGCATATGTTCGCCACGTTCGTCTACCCCACCGAGGAGTGGGGAACCGTCGCCGGCTCGATCAATTTTGTCAATATGGGAACCAATACGATTACCAACGAACTCGGCCAGGTGACCGGCTCGCTCCAGTCGTACGAAGCGGTCATGGGGCTCTCCTACGGTCTCTCCTTTTCACAGACCCTGTCCATGGGCCTGAATCTGAAATACGCCTACAGCGCCCTTGCACCCGGATTTGAGGGCGGAGGGGTCGGATCGACCTTCGCGGTCGATGTCGGCATCCTGAAACGGGAATTCCTGACCAAGAACCTGTCGCTGGGCTTCATGCTCCAGAACATGGGTCCGGCCGTCTACTACACCACGCCGGACCAGAAGGACCCCATCCCGTTCACCCTGCGCCTGGGCACCTGCTACCAGGCTATCCAGACGCCGGTTAACGACGTGAAGGTTCTGTTCGATTGCGACCGCGAGGTCGTCACGAATAACGGCGACGGCAATCCTCCGCCGTTTTATTCGGCGCTCTGGTCCGATCTCATTCACGATACCACCTGGGGGGAAACGACGCCGGCCGAGCAGTTGCAGGAGGTCGTCTACCACCTGGGGGTTGAATACTGGTACTCCCACTTCCTCGCCCTGCGTACCGGCTTTCTCTGCGATGTCGCCGGTGAGCGGTACGAGTGGGATTTCGGGCTCGGGTTGAATTACGGAAACATGAACTTTGACTGGTCGTATATCTATTCGCCGGATGGATTTTTCTCCGGCGTCGTCCAGGCCTTCAATCCGGCCGAACAGGGTTCGAGCGGTGCGCGAGACGGCCAGATGCGCTTTTCATTCCTGTTTAAACTTTAAGCACGAGCAGGTACCCTATCCATGTCACGACCAGGTTCCCTCTGCGCCGCTGTTTTATGCGTTGCACTGAATTTTTCGTCGATTTATGCGGTTACCGCCAGGGCGGCCGCGAGTACGCGGGCGGCCAACCTCAAGGCCATCGCCGCCATCCAGGCCACGGTGACCGGAGGGCCTAACGGACCACACCCCTACCTGCTCAAAACCGTATCCGCCCAGAAGCTCCTGGTGACCGGCGCGGATTACCAGTGGTCCATCAATTTTCCACGGTCTGCCCGGAACGACACGCTGCACATCATCGCCCTGCGCGTCCAGTTCAATAACGGCAATGCCGACACGTCGTCTTTAATGGCCGGCAACGGGCTCTTCGGCATGGGGGACCAGGGAACGTCTACCAAGGACCCGAATGAATATGCCAACTACCAGAACGATACGGTTTACCCGTACGACAAGCTCCCGCACGACTCCGCCTATTTCGCCCATCAGCTCCAGGGCATTGCCAACTATTTTACGAAGGTCTCCCGCGGCAGGCTGGTGCTGCAATCGTCGGTCTATCCCTCCGGCAACCTCGAAACAGGGTACAACGTGCCCAAGGGGGTGGTCTACTATTCGCCGGGCGGCAAACCGAATTCGTGGACCTGGGACCAGTACTATGCCGCAAAAACCCAGGGCCTCATGTTTTTCATCCGCGATGCGCTCCGGGCGGCCGCGGCCGATTCGGTCGCCTCGCCGTTTGCTGCGCTTCACCTGAACCCCGCCGACAGCACGATACGCGATTCGAACAATGTCAAGGTGGCGTTCCTCATCTTCCACGCGGGCGCATCCTATCTGACAAATGGCGGGGCCGACGGCTCGGGCCGCGACAATCCCGCCGACTTTATCGATGCCTTTGTCAGCCAACCCTGGTTCCAGATGTATGCCGACAGCCTGAAGCTCTCCCAGCCCGGCGTCAAGGTGAAGGGAGCGGGCGGCGACAGCCTCCTGCTTTCCGAGGTCATGATGTGCTCCGAGACCTCGAACCAGGACGGCCTGAGCTGGGGCATCCAGGGGATTCTCGTCAACCAGGTCGCGCGCCAGATCGGGATTCCCGATCTCTTCTCGACCTCGAGCGGGGAGTCGGCCATCGGCGCCTTCTGCATCATGGATTTCGCCGGGTACTCCGCCGGCAGCGGTTTCATTCCGCCCTACCCGTCGGCATGGGTCCGCGCGTTCATGGGGTGGGACAACGTGAAGGTCGCCTCGCTCGGCGCCAATTCATCGAATTCGATCAAGGCGGTGACCACGGTGCTCGACCGCACCGCAGCCCAAGCGGCAGCATCGAGCGGAACCGATACGACCATCCTGCTCGTGCCGCTGAACGACCACGAATACTATCTCCTCGAAAACCGGCAGCGGAATCTCCCGGATTCAACGGGAAAGGTCAATGCGGGACTCTATCTTTACGACACCGCAACCCTTGGAACGCAGAATATCCCGGTCGTGGCGGCATATCCCTTTAATGTCAACCTGCCCGCAAACATCCTCGCAACCAGCGGCGGCAAATCGAACGTCATCCTGCAGGTCCGCAACAACGATATCAGCCTCCCGGCAGCGGGGATGCTCGTGTGGCATGTCGATGAGAATATCATCCGCAACCGCCTTTCGCAGGACCTTATCAATGCCGACTCGGTGTACAAGGGCATCTCGCTTGTCCAGGCTTCGGGCGTCCAGGACATCGGCGTGGCTTTCGAGAATACCTTTTACCAGGTGGTGACCTACAACTACGGCGGCGCCGAGGATGTCTGGCCGCATAAAGATGTGCAGTCCGGCCCGGACACCACCTTTTCCATTACCGGATTCGGCCCCTATACGCTCCCTTCCACGGCGACCAACGACGGCGGAAACACCTATCTCTCGATCTCCCTTCCGAAGCCCTCGCCCGCAGCGGATTCCGAGGTGGACGCCATCCAGAACTATGTCGTCTGGAACTATTGCGACAGCGTTTTTGCCGTCAGCCCCACCTGGAACTACCTGGTGCCCGGCTGGCCGAAGCTTGCCGCGCCGGGAAAATTCTACGATCCGGTGACGGCAACCCTCGACCCGTCGACCGCCTTCCCGCAGCTGCTGATGCTTGATTCGGCGGGAAGGCTCTACGCCTGGGGCACCGATACTGCGCAGAGTAACCAGGTCACCTACGGCCGGACGAAGATCGCCTTCAACGCCGTCACCATGCAGGGCGATACCGTTCGTAATGCCGATACTGTCAATTGCATCGACAGCACCGCCGGGGTATTCGCCATGCCCAGCGTGATCGGCAACAAGGTTTTCATTCCCTCCCATACCCTTGGCCTCCGCCTGCTCACCGGGCTTTCGGCGACCGCCGCGGTCTGGGATACGGTAAAGTTGTCAAGCCCACCGTCGTCGTATGCCTGCGGCTATATAAGCGGGGACTCGGTCTGGGCGATCGGCTGCTCCGGCGGCCGCGTCATATTCGGCAGCGGCATCGATACGGTGCGATCGCTGCAACTGCCGTCCGACAGTCCGGCCTGCGCCATCGCCGCCATACGCGAGCATCCGCATACCATTGCCGTCATCCAGACCGACGGCACACTCTCCCTGTGCTCCGACACCGCTACCGGCGTCAGCTCATCGAACACCACCACCATCGGGAAAAGCGCCATCGGACCGTTTACGCTCGTCACCGGCGACCTCAACCGCGACAGTTCGAGCGAAATCGTCGTCTGCGACAGCCGTCACGGCCTGTGGACGTATCTGCAGAAGCCGAATCTGCCGCTGGCGCCGGGGTGGACGGCGGCGCCTTCCGACTGGCCGTCGAGGTATGCGAATATCGATTCCGCCACCCAGATCGCCCTCAACAAGGGGATCCGCAGCGGCCTGCCCGTCAATCTCTCCGCGCCGTCGCTCGCGAACCTCTCCCCGGACGGCTATCCCGATATCCTCGTGGGCGGCACGAACGGTCTCTACGCCTTCAACTACAAGGGCGTGCTTGTCAACGGTTGGCCGTCGTACCTCGACGCCAGGTTCTGGTACCAGCGCGGCAGCGTCACCACGTCGCCCATCGTGGTCAACGGCGCGAACCGGCAGCCGACGGTGCTCTTCTCGTCGCCGACCGGCGACCGCCTGACCTTCAGCGTCGCCAAAATCGTGCGGGCAAACGACGTCAAGGGTATGGTCTGGTACCAGGACCCGACAAGCGGCAGCCTCGACAGCATGGGCGACCTGACGAAGGGGCTCGTCGATACGCTCCTGACGGTCGGCGACTCGATCATCACTCCCTTTGTCATGCCCGGCGGGTTCATGGATGCGGTCAACGGCGCCGGGAAGCGTCCCGGTGTTACCGTTGCCCTGCCGGCATCCATCCAGCCGCCGCCGTTACTGTCGAACTGGCCCATTACCACCGGTTCTTCGCCGGCGGTCGCCCCGCTCGCCGCACGCATGACGACGACGAGTCCGGTGGACCTTTTCCTGCCCACCATCAACGGGTGGGTCTACCGTTATCGGCTTGTCAACAGTATCCTGCCCGACTCGCTGTTCTGGCCGCAGACCGGCTACGATAACGGCCGCTCCTTCGCCTTCCGCAGCGGCCTCCTGCCGGACAGTGCGACGCCGACGCCGCCCATTACCCTTTTCAGCTATCCGAATCCGGTACAGAAATCCGTCACCGGCCAGGTCACCTTCCGGTACTCCTTTTCCGGACCGGCAACCGATGTCAGGCTCGATATCCTGACCTTCTCGGGGTATTCGGTATTTTCCTCCACCGCCATGGGCACCCCCCCCGGCGCGCTGACCGGCAGCTATCCGGAGTCCAATGAATTCCAGGTGCCGGTCGGCAGGCTCGGCCCGGCGCTTTACCGTTGCAGGATGGGCGCCACCATCGGAGGCAAAAAATATGAGAAGTTCTGGAAACTGGCGGTGACACGCTGACGATGAGACTGCCGCGTATTTTTCGAATCGCCATCCCCTGCCTGCTCCTGTCACTCGCGATGTGCCCTGTCGCCGCGGCCGCGCCCTGGAACGGGTACTCCATGGAACGTTTCACCGCGGAGACGCCGCATTTTGTCATTTACTACCATAAAGGCATCGAGCATTTAGTCAAACCGGTCGGCGACAAGCTGGAGCAGCTGTACGTCATTTACCACGACATCTACCATGTGCATCTGCCGAACAAGACCCAGATCCTGCTCCAGGACGGCGACGAGAGCAACGGACTCACCTTCGCAAACCTCAACTTCATCATTCTCTGGACCCACGACTTCGATTTCGACCTGCGCGGCAGCCATGCCTGGTTCGACGACGTCATCACGCACGAATTCGCCCACCAGTGCTCCATTCCGCTCGGACTCAAGTTTCCCTGGTGGATGTACGGGTTTCAGTTCGGCTATTTTACCCATCCCAATGACCCGCTGCAACTCGACCTGTTCCAGATGCTGCCGCCCGACATCCTCCCGCCCTGGTTCGCCGAAGGGATAGCCCAGTATTCGAGCAGTAAATTCGGGGCCGACCGGTGGGACAGCCATCGTGAGATGCTGCTGCGATCGCTCACCCTGTCGCACCATCTCATTACCTGGGACCACATGCAGACCTTCGCGGGCAAGGGCGACGACTTTGAAAAAGCGTACAACCAGGGATTCTCCATGGTTTCGTACATTGCCGACAAGTACGGCTACGACAAGATCGTCGCCATGGCGAATACCGCGTCAAGCCTTACCCATTTTGATTTCGACGGGGTCATCCGGAGTGTGCTCGGCATTCCCGCCCGGCAGCTCTACGCCGAGTGGAAGGACAACCTCGAAAAGCGCTACGGCATGCAGAAGGACGGCCTCGGCAAACTCGTTCCCGGCAGGAAGATCAATAAGCTGGGCTATGAGAATTACTGGCCGCGCTTTTCACCCGACGGGAAAAAGGTCTACTTTCTCTCGAACGGAGCCGGGGACTACGGACACAAGATCCTCTGGTCCTACAAGCTGGACAAATCACTCAAGGAGAACAAGAAAATAAAGCCGGAGATGGATGTCAACGGATTTTACGATATTCATGCGCCGACCGGCCGCATCGCCTACTGCTCCCAGAAATCCGAAAAATCGACGCTTCCCCCCAGCCGGGGCGGACTCCCGAGCTACGACCTCTTTACCAACAAGCTGCCTCCCGAAAAGGAGCCCTTCCGGCTTTTTCCGAAGAAAACCGAACGGCAGGTCACCGTACGCAAGGGCATCTTCAGCGCCGCCTTCTCCCCGACCGGCGACCGCCTCGTTGCCGCCAAACGCGACTACGACCGTTTCTTCCTGGCGATAACCGATACCTCGGGCAAGACCTTCCAGATCATCTATCCGGACCGGGACTCCTCCACCCGCAACGTCTATTTCATTTACAGCGTCGCCTGGTCGCCCGACGGCAAAACCATTGCCTACAGCTATTTTGACAAGGATTACCGCAAAATCGGCTTTTACGACACGGCCTCCCACAGCTCGAAACAGTTTCTCAACATGCCCTGCGATATCCGCGACCCCTATTACAGCAGGGACGGCGCGTACCTTTACTTTTCTTCCGACAAGACCGGCATCTTCAATATCTACCGCTACGCCTTCGAAACCGGCACGGTCAGCCGGGTGACGAATGTTCTCGGCAGCGCGTATGCGCCGGCGGTATCGCCGGACGGCAAGAGCCTGGTGTATGCCGGCTACGACTCGGCCGGGTTCGGCATCTACCTGCTCGATTCCATGACCTCGCTCGGCGATACGGTGATCGATTCGTCGATCTTCGCGCGCCCCCCGCTGCCCGTCCTTTCGAAGGAAGAGCTCCTTGCGCCGACCCACCGCCCGTATTCGAAAATTCCGAACCAGTTTCTCATGACGCCGACGGCGCTCATCGAACAGCTCAATACGAAGTCGAGTAACGTTTACTCGGGCGCTTCGGCATTCAAGGTCGGCGCCACGTTCAACCTCATGGACCCCTACTCATGGCTTGGCCAGGGAACGGAACTCGACGGCCTGCTCCTCTTTGTTCCCTACATATGGCCGATCAACTTGAACGATGGGATTATCAGCATTCAGCAGAGCTACGATTTCTGGCTGCACGGCTCGACCCAGATTCTGCCCCTTACCCTCTCATTCGACTACTCCCTCCTGGGGATCGCGGGGCAGGACTCATCATACGATCAAGTAAACAATGTATACGATGTCATCCCCTACAACATCCGGCTCCAGAATCTCGATCTCATGGTTTCCCATTACCTCGAAGGGTCGGGCAGCGGCATGGACGCGGGCGAAAACCAGCTTGCCGTACACTTTCTTACCGGGCTCAATCGCTACGACGTCCTTGAGGATATTCCGGGGTATGGAGGCTTCAATTATAACCTGGGAAATGAGTATCGTGTCGGCGCAATGCTGACCTCACTGGCACAGGAACGCAATTCCCGCAGTTCAATCTCCCCCCAGGGCTATGCCGCAAAACTGCAATACAATTTCTGGCAGCTCAATGCCACCAACCAGGACAGCAGCTTCAAGACAAATGCAAACGGCGATCTCAGTGAAAATCAGACCGGGTTCCAGTACCATGAATTGATTGCCCATGTGAAGTACGGCACTGCGGCGCCGTTATTCGGCGACCTGCATTTCGACCTGCGCGGCGATGCGATCGATATCATCAATAACAATTCCAGCATTCCCTTCCCCTCGTTCTACCTTCCCGTCGCCTGGGTACCCGGCTACACTTTCTATTATCAAAATACGGTCACGCAATATACAACGATCTATGATAAGAATAAGGGCAAACTCGATACGACGGGCTCATCGACGCAACCCAACGATACGGTGCTCGTCACCGGCCCGATCGTCGTGAACGGGGCGGTCTCCTACCGATTTCCCCTTTCCCCCCCGCTCATCGATAAGAAGATCGGGATTCTGTACCTCGAAAAACTCTACGGCTGCCTGAACTTCAGCGGCGGCGGCGCGGCCTCCAGCTTTTCACAGCTCCTGAACCTGAATCACTGGATATTCTCCTACGGCACCGAGCTCCGTTTACAATCCACCATATTCAGCGGCATCCCGCTGGCGGTCAGCATGCGCTGGGACCGCGGATTCACCAAGTCGATCGACGACCCGGCGCAGAACGGCGGGGACCGCTACTCCCTGATGGTCGGCTTCGATTTCGACGACTGGGGAAATGTGATGCTGCCGGATTTCAGCAAACCGGGGTTGACGGCGGGATATTGAGCGCATAAAAAGAAGTTACTACTACTAATCGGGTGGGGGAACCACCTCGCGCGGGTGACCCGGCCCGGCCATCCAAAGACATTCGCCTTTTTATTGTTCAGGCCCGTCTACCCGATAATTTTTGAATTTATATTTAATGGCCGGCTCTCTCCTATCCCTCCGGACTCTTCGTCCTCATTTTCAACGATTGGACTCCCGCATGATTCTCCATATTCCTCACGCTTCGCCCCTTATTCCCCGGGAGATGCGCGACCAGATCGTCCTTGCGGACGACGAGCTCGCCGTTGAGCTCGGACACATGACCGATGCCTTTACCGATGAACTTTTCGCGAGCGCCGATGCGGCAACGATCCGGCCTCCGCTATCGAGGCTTCTCGTGGATGTCGAGCGGTTTTCCGATGATGCCATGGAACCGATGAGTATCGTCGGCATGGGGATGATTTATACGATGACCTCGGACGGCAAGCCGCTGCGGCGACCGATGCAGAGCGGCGAGAAGAATCTGCTGAAATCGCGGTACTACGACGCCCACCATCGGGCCCTCCTGAATGCGGTAGAAAAGGAGCTGGGAGCTGCCGGCAAGGCGATGATTATCGATTGCCACAGCTTTCCCGACCAGCCGCTGCACTGTGACCGCGACCAATCGATGCCGAGACCGGATTTCTGCATCGGCACCAACTCCTTCCACACGCCGCATGAATTGACCAGGATGGTAACGCGATATCTTGAAGGAGAAGGCTTCCTGGTGGGAATCGACCGGCCCTTCGAAGGCACGATGGTACCGATCGCCTCCTACCAGACGGATGTCCGGGTAACGTCGATCATGATCGAGGTCAATCGCAAACTCTATATGAATGAATCGACCGGGATGAAAAGCAACGGGTTCGATCGCACGAGACAACGGTTGCAGGATCTTTTGAAGATAATCGCCAAATTCCAGCAGCGGAATTAAGGGTTGCTGTAGCCCACCGGGGGAGTGAAGAAAAATCGCCTCCACCCTGAATTATCGACCGGTAGTAAGGTTCCTTATTTTCTCGGCCAGCTCCGCCGCCGGGAGCTGCCCCGGCGCCACGGCCTTCGAAATATACCCATAGGTAAATAGCGACCCGTATTCGCCGGCAAGCACCCGTGAAAACGCCCCCTGCTCCCCCATCGCGAACGCCGCGACCGGGACCGTGCAACCCTTTATAAACCGCAGCAGGCGCTCCGCGTCCTCCCGACTCCGCGCCATGGTCGCGATCTTCACGATATCCGCCCCCCCGGCCCGGGCCCGTTCGACGATCGCGCCGAGCGCGGCATCGGAGGGGGTTGTTTCGAAGTCGTGCTCGGAAACGATGACCGTTATCCCGAGACGGTGCGCCTCGGCAATCACCGAATCGGCAATGGCGCACCCGAGCTCGATATCGACGGCCTGGACATGGGGCATGATGGTCCGGAAAATGCGCAGGCGGTCCGACGAGGTTCTCGCGTTTTCGCGCACCGTGCCGATGAGCGGCAATCCGACCGACTTTGAAAGGTCGACGAGGTATTTCACCACGCAGGCGAGATTGGTTTCGATGAGGTCGACCCTGATTTCAAGAAGGTCGATCCCGCTGCGCTTCAGCCGGAGAAGATTCTCAAGGGGGATAAGGCTGTCCACCACGGCGACGATGCGGGGTTTCGAGCCCCTTTCGAGGGACCCGAGGCCGGTGACGGCGACAGAAGGTCGGGGTCTTTCTTCGGTTTCCATGGAATTAAATATAAGGGTTGGGGAGGTCGGGGAAACCGCTTTGCGGTTTCCCCGCCAGTATCCGTTCCGCCTGCCTGTCGAGGTAGGCCGGGAGCCCGTCCGGAATGCGTCCGGCCATCCCGGATGCCTCCCAGACCTCGCGGCTCTCCATGCAGAGATAGACGGGAGCGAGGGCATCGTACCGGGAAAATTCATCCCGCATCGCGGAGAAGAGCGCTACCCGCTGCGGCCGGAGGTAGCGCAGCTTGCCGTCGCTGCCGATGATCATCTCGCCGGAGAAAAGGGGGAGATGGGTTCCCGTCCGGCGCAGGAACTTCTTGAGCGAGGGGGTGGTCCTGAAGGCGCCGAGGCTGACCCAGGCTATTGAGCGGGGATCTTTGACATGAGAGTATATCGCCGCGACGACCGCACGGTACTCCTCCTCCCACCCTTCGTAGATGAACATCGGGTCGAAATGAAACGCCACATGAAAGCCCATGGCCGCGCTTCGTGCCGCGGCGTCGAGCCTTGCCGCAAGCGGCGCGGTCCTCTCTTCGTGGAGCGCGATCATCCGGGGCGTATTCACGGAGAACCCGATAACGATGCGTTCGGGCCGCGCGATGCCTCTGAGCGTTTCCACCCGGGTGCTCTTGGTCTTGAACTCCACAACGGCATTGGGATACGGTTCGAGGGTCGCGGCGACCCTGCGGGAGAGTCCAAGCTCCGGCTCGGCGAAGAGGCTGTCGGCCAACTCTCCGGTCCCGAACCGCACTACCCCCGGCCGGCCGGCCATTTTCAGGGCGACCTCGCGTTCGAGGTCGTCGTAATTTGAAAAACGCACCGGGCCGGGATCGTCGAAGTACACCTGCAGGATGCAATAGCGGCACGCCATGCCGCACCCCCGCGCCGGGGAGAGAATCTGATACCCGCAGCAGAGATAGCCGCCGCCCGTTCCCGGACAGGGTTTCCAGAAGTCGCCCTGAAAGGGGACGGACGAAGCGTAAAGATCGGTAAGGAGTGCCATGGCGATTATTTTTTTTCCGCCGCCCTCCCGGCAGGCATGAAGCGCCGGGGTGAAAAGAAATGGCGCGAAGGTGCTGTTTCATCGTTCCGAGGGTAAATATACCCGCCGTTGGCGACCGCTGCCACCCATCCCGATCCTCCCCCTCAAATTCATTAGCAGGGATTCGATTAAAAATGGTATTTTTTGGATTACCTGTTCACCTTTACCATGAGGGTAACCGATGTCCCTGAGAAGATCGCTGTTTCCCGTCGTTATCGCGTGTCTCGCTTTTTCGCTTTCGGCCGGTCCGAAGATCCGGATCGATTCGTCGGATTTCGATATCGGAGTGGCAAAAGAGGAAACGTCGTCTCATGTAAATCACACGTATATCGTTTCGAACCCCGGCGACTCCACCCTGATTATCTCGAATGTTCGTCCGGGATGCGGTTGCACCAGCGCAGGGTTCGACTCGACTATTCCGCCCGGTAAAACCGGACGCATCAATGTCGAGGTCAATACCGAGCACTTTTCAGAAGGACCGTTCGAGAAAAAGATCTCGGTCATCTCCAATGCCGACCGGGAAGCTCCCGCCTATACGCTGACCATCAGGGGGATAAAGCGGAGCACCATCAGTACCACTCCCACGTCGGTTCACTTCAATGCCGGACCGGGACGCGATACCGGCGAGGTCCTCCTCCTGAAAACCGACCGGCAAAACCTGGCGGTTACCGGTGTTTCTTTTACGACGGACCAGAACGATGCCGCCATGGGCTGGCGCACCTCCATTCCCATGTCCTATACGCTGACCCGGCTTCCGGACTCGATCACCGTCAGGGATGATGCCTCCAAGACCGGCGCGACCGAACCCGGCTTGGCGACCTATCGGCTCAAGATACGCTACTCTCCGTCACAGAAGGGCGATCTCTACGGCCAGCTCATCATCAAGACGAATATTCCGGTAAAGCCTGAAATCAGCATCTCAGGAATGATCGAATCGGCCAGGCAGTAGCAGATGCCTCCCCGCCTGCCCGACCGGCGAAACCGCCAATGAGCTACCAGTACCTTTTCGGCCCGGTCCGGTCGCGGCGCCTCGGTGTATCGCTGGGCATCGACATGGTAAAGTCGACGATCTGCTCGCTCGACTGCGTGTACTGCGAATGCGGCAGAACCGCTACCCGGACGCTCCGGCGAAAGGAGTACGTCGCCGCCGATGCCGTCATCGAAGAATTGACCGACTATCTCGGGAACTCCCCGGCAATCGATTACGTTACCTTCGGGGGCAGGGGGGAACCGACGCTCAACAGCGGCCTGGGACGCATCGTTCGCTTCCTCAAGGGCGCCTTTCCGCAGTACCGCTGCGCGCTCCTGACCAACGGAACCCTGTTTTACCTGCCTGAGGTGCGCGAGGAGGTCCTGCCGTTCGACCTGGTACTGCCCAACCTCGACGCCGTTTCCGAAGAGGCGTTTGCCGCCATCAATCGTCCGGACCCAAAGCTTGACAACAAGCTGATCATCGGGGGGCTCGCCGCCTTTCGGCGCGAGTATCGCGGCACGATATGGCTCGAAGTCTTCATAGTACCGGGAATCAACGATACCGAAGCGGAACTGTCGCTTCTGAAGGCGGCCGCATCAATGATCGCTCCCGACCGCGTTCAGCTGAATTCACTCGACCGCCCCGGCGCCTTCGACTGGGTTACGGCGGCAACCGCGGAACACCTTGAATCCCTCGCACATTTCTTTGCACCCCTGCCGGTCGAAATAATCGTGCGCACTCCCCCCGGCAGCACCGGCGGGACGGTCGGGAGAGAGGGAACGGTCGCCCCGGATGCGATCCTGTCGCTTCTGGCCCGTCGACCCTCGACCATCGAGGAGATCAGCGCCCTGACCGGCCTGACGGTCAACCGGGCCGAGGAGGTCGTCGCCGGGCTTATCGCGGACCGGTCGGTGGTTACCCAAACCGTGGAGCGCCGCACCTTCTTCCGGATCGCCTGACCGGGCGCCCCAATGAGCAGGGCACCGGCATGGTCCGGCTGCCGCACCCCGAAAGGACTCGATAATGTCAACACCCGCCGGACCGAAAGGCACCCGTGACTTTTACCCCGAGGAGAGCGCGTTGCAGGAGTTCGTCTTCGACTCCTGGCGAAGGACCTGCCGCCGCTACGGTTTTGAATCCTACGAAGGACCGATGTTCGAATCCCTGGAACTCTTTACCCAGAAATCCGGCGCGGAAATAGAACGGCAGCTCTATACCTTCCAGGATAAGGGCGGACGGGACCTCGCGCTGCGACCGGAGATGACCCCGACCCTGGCGAGGATGGTGGCCGCGCAGGGGACCAACCTCAAGATGCCGCTGCGGTGGTTCTCCATTCCCCGCCTGTTCCGGTACGAAAAGATGCAGAGGGGCCGGCTGCGCGAATTTTTCCAGTTGAACATGGATATCCTCGGCGTGGCGGAGGTGACTGCGGACGCGGAACTCATTGCGGCAGCGATCGACATGATGCGGGACCTTGGGTTTACTTCCGATGATTTCACGGTGCGCATTTCCAGCCGCACCCTGCTCGAAGATGCGCTCCTTGCCGCCGGACTCCCCGCCGACCGCTGTCCGGCTCTTTTTGCCTTGCTCGATAAAAAATCGAAGATTCCGGCCGAGGTATTCGATCGGGAGCTTGCCGCCCTGGTGCCCGATGAAACCATCCGCGAGGCGGTGAACGCGGTCTTTCGCGCCGAAACGCTCGCGGACATCAAGGCGAAAGGCCTTGCATCGGCGGCACTGCGCGACCTGGAGCGTCTCTTTCAGGCACTTTCGTGGTATGGGCTCGACGATTATGTCGCCTTCGACATCGGTATCGTTCGGGGACTCGCCTATTATACCGGGATCGTCTTCGAGATTATCGACGCGAAAAGGAGCCTGCGCGCAATCGCAGGGGGAGGCAGATACGACAGGCTGGTCGCCCTGTACGGCGGTCCCGTCACGCCGGCCGTCGGGTTCGCCGCCGGGGATGTCGTTCTCGCCGAACTCATGCGGGAAAAGGGGATCGTGCCGCAACGGCCCGCCCGGAGCGACTGCTACCTCGTCGCGCTCGACGACTCACTCGGTGAGGCGGTCATCGCCTTCGCGCAGGAGCTTCGCCGGACCGGGGTGTCGTGCGAATTTCCTCTGAAAAACGTCAACGTCGGCAGGCAGTTGAAGCTGGCAAACGCCGCCCGATCGCGGTACGCGGTCTTCATCGGCGGACGGGAAGACGCCGCAGGTATGATAAAAATCAAGAACATGACTACCGGGGAGGAGCGGCTCATTCCCCGCGGCGAGGCGGCCGCAGCCCTCGCGGGAATGCTTCAGGAACGGGCGTGACGAAGGTAGGCCTTTGCCGCATTCGAGGCGTTCCACAGGCCGGAAAGCACCCGTTTGATCTCACCCAGCCGCGAGGTCATCCTGGCGGCAATGACGGCATCGAGCGCGGCAAGCACGGTTGCCTGCCGGTGAATACGTCCGTGCTTCGCAATAACGGACAGGGCCTGCGGGGTCGCAATTTTTTCCAATGCCGCTTTTTTAGCCGCGATGTCGCGCAGCAGGCTCTCCCGCGTCCCGAGCGCGCGCTCGATCGCCGCTGCGGACGGGGTATCCACGAGTCTCGCGGTAACTCTGCGCAAAGCATCGAAGCATGAGTTTATTTCGTCAACGAGGCGGGCGGCGTCCCCGCCCGGTGCGGCCTCACTCATCGCTGCCACCCTCCGGAGCCGGATTCGCCGAGGGCGCTCCCCGTCGTTTCGAGTTTGACCTTACGAATCGCTTCCTCCCAGGCTCCCCGCAATTTGACAAGATAGCCGAGCACTTCCTCGACCTTGGCCCGGTCGCCCTTGATCCCGGCCTGAACGAGGGTCCTGAGCATATAATTATACAAGCGATAAAGATTATGGGCTATTTCACCGACATCGAGACGCAACGCGGACAGAAGCTGGGTGATGGCGTCCTGCACCTTGAACAGGTGCTTTGTCCGTTCGGAAATCAGGCGGTAATCGCCGAATTTATCCATGGCGAGCCTGCAATGCTTGATGGCGACATCGTAGGCGATTAAAATCAGTTTTCCCTGATCGGCGGTTTCGACATTCGCGATCCGGTAGGTCTGGTATCCCTGTTGCATGGTTGCCGATGCCTTCCTTATGTTAGGATGTGGTGGTCGTGGTACCGAAGCTCGACGTAATACTTGCGCTCTGCGATTTGAGGTTGTTGACAAGCTCCTCCATCGTGGAGAATTCCAGGGTCAGCTGGCTGCGGTACTGGTTGCACTGATCGGTAAGCGTCGTGATCTGGTCGTTCTCGTTATCGATCTTCGTTTGAAACGTACTGGTCTGCAATTGTATGAGTCCGGTGTTCGGATCGGTCATGTTCGCGATGGTATTGGTCAGGTCCGCGGCAAGACCGTTCGAAAAGGTCAGGGTGGTCGGGTTCGTCGGATCGTCGCCGATCGTCCCGGCGGGAGCGCTGATCGACAGGCCCGAGGCGGGGCCGTCTGAAAAGGTGACGACATCGCCCTCGCGCGTACCCGTAGACCACCGATTGCTGCCGGCAAGCGAGATCTGCACCTGCCCGCCGCCGTCCTCCCGCAGGAGATAGTTGCCCGATTGCGTAGCGCTCGTGCTCTGCCCGAACGTGACATTCGGGTTGCTCGATGTGCAGACCTGCGTGAAGAGGTTCTCGACCGCCGTGGGATTACTCTGTATGGCGCTTTGAAAGGTACCTTCATCCAGCGACAACTGGCCGGTATTCGGGTCGGTCTGGATACCGATCTCAGCAAGACTGTTCATGTTCCCCCCGAGTGCGCCGCCCTCATTCTCGAACAGGGAATCGATCGAGGAAACGATGCCCTTGGCGGTCATATCCCCGGGCAGCGGTCCGCCCTGGGTGGAGGTCGTGCTGCTCGAATCGCTCGACGTGCTCGTCGTCGCCACCTGCGTGGCGGAATTTACATACGTCAGCAGCGAGTTGTAGGCGGTGAGTACCGACTCGACATTCTGCTCGATGGTACCGACGTCGAGGGTAAGGCCGACCGTCACCGGCTGGGTGGACGTTGCATTCAGGGTGAGGGTGGTACCCGGCTGGAAGCCGGTAACCGAGTTGCTGTCCGAGTTCATATCCATGCCGTCGATGCTGTAGTAAGAGTTCGTCCCGGCGGTCAGCACCCCGGTACCGTTCTCCCCCCCCTGCGTCAGAGTCGGCGTATAATCGGTCCCCCCCAGGGAAAGCGT
>CAZYYB010000062.1:0-18612 GCA_964651515.1 uncultured Fibrobacteraceae bacterium | reverse complement strand
TCGATCCATGAGGGCGGCGAACTCGGGTACAGCCTGTCGCACGCGTTCGGCGCCGCGTTCGACAATCCGGATCTCATCGTGGCCGCCGTGGTGGGAGACGGCGAGGCGGAGACCGGTCCGCTCGCCACCTCCTGGCACTCCAACAAGTTCCTGAACCCGCTCCGCGACGGCGCGGTACTGCCGATCCTCCATCTCAACGGGTACAAAATCGCCAACCCCACGGTGCTGGCCCGGATCACTCCCGAGGAGCTCGAATGGCTCTTCAAAGGCTACGGCTACCGGCCCTACGTGGTCGAAGGCGCCGACCCGTTCGAAGTACATCAGTCGATGGCCCTGACGCTGGAGCGTGCCGTTGCCGATATCAGGAGTATTCAGGCGCGCGCGCGGACGAGCGGTGTCTCCGGGTATCCGCAGTGGCCCATGATCGTGCTCCGCACGCCCAAGGGCTGGACCGGGCCCGGTACGGTCGACGGACATAAGGTGGAGGGTTCCTGGCGGTCGCATCAGGTGCCGATCCAGGTCCGGGACAATCCCGGCCACCTGAAGATCCTCGAAGAGTGGCTGCACAGCTACAAGCCCGAAGAGCTGTTCGATGCCTCGGGTGCCCTGGTCGCCGAACTGAAGATGCTCGCGCCGAAGGGCAAGCGACGGATGAGCGCCAACCCGATCGCCAATGCGGGGCTCATCCGCAAGGCGCTCCGACTCCCGGACATGCGCGACTACGCGGTGGCGATTCCGGCCAGGGGCGTGCTCCGGGCGGAGAATACCGGCGTGTTCGGGCGCTACCTGCGCGATCTCATGCGCGACAATCCGACGAATTTCCGCCTCTTCGGACCCGACGAGACCGCTTCGAACCGGCTGGCCGCGGTGTACGAGGTCACCAAGAAGACCTGGCTCGAAGAGCTGCGGCCCGAGGACGCCGACGGCGGCGAGTTGACGCGTGACGGCAGGGTCATGGAGCTCCTCTCCGAGCATACGCTCGAAGGGTGGCTCGAAGGCTACCTGCTTTCCGGACGCCATGGCCTCATCGCCTCCTACGAGGCGTTTATCCATGTCATCGCGTCCATGTTCAACCAGCATGCCAAGTGGCTCGAAAAGAGCGGCGAGGTTTCCTGGCGCGCCCCGGTTTCGTCCCTGAATATCCTCATAAGCTCGGTCGTCTGGCGGCAGGATCACAACGGCTTTTCCCACCAGGACCCCGGCTTCCTCGACCTCGTGGCCAACAAGCGGTCGAAAGTCACCCGCATCTACCTGCCGCCGGATGCCAACTGCCTCCTGTCGGTCATGCGTCACTGCCTCGAAAGCACCGATTATGTCAACGTGGTGGTGGCCGACAAGCAACCGCATCTCCAGTACCTCTCCATGGATGAGGCGGTCATTCACTGTACCAAGGGCGCGGGGATCTGGGAGTGGGCGAGCACCGACGCCGGGCAGGAACCGGACGCGGTGCTCGCCTGCGCCGGCGATGTCCTTACCGCCGAGGCGCTTGCCGCGGCGGCGCTGCTGCGGGAGTACCTGCCCGAACTCAGGCTTCGTTTCGTCAATGTGGTCGACCTCTTCTGCCTCGAACCGCAGACCGAGCACCCGCACGGCCTTTCGGACCGCGACTTCGAGAGTCTCTTCACCGCCGACAAACCGGTGGTGTTCAACTTTCACGGCTACCCGTGGCTGATCCACCGGCTTGCCTACCGCCGGGCCAACCATGCGAACCTGCATGTACGCGGCTACAAGGAGCACGGCAACATCAATACGCCGCTCGACCTCGCCATACGCAACCAGGTCGACCGGTTCAACCTCGCGATCGACATCATCGACCGGGCGGAGCGGTTCCGCTCGAAAAGCGCCCATATAAAAGAGCTGCTGAAAAACCGGATCATCGAAAACATCGAATACGCAAAGGAACACGGCGTCGACAAGCCGGAAATTACCGGCTGGAAGTGGCCCGGGTGAGGATGACCCGGGCCACGGAAGCAATCTGAAACGAAAAGGCATCGGGTATGAAAGACGCCATACTGACGGTCAATGCCGGGTCGTCGAGCATAAAGTTCGCTCTCTTTTCATGCGGCGAGGCGCCGTCGCCCCTGCTGCGGGGAAAGATCGACCGCATCGGGCATCCCGGAACCGCGCTCTCCTACAGCGATCTGACGACCGGGAGGCAGAGCGGCCGGGCTCTCGAATCGCCGGACAAGAAGTCGGCCGGCGCGAGCCTTCTCGACTGGCTCGATAACCGTTGCGCCTTTGCGGGCATCCGGGCGATCGGTCACCGGGTGGTGTTCGGCATGGACTTCAGCGAGCCGCAGCTTGTGCAGCCGGACCTCTTGCGGCGGCTGCATGAATTTATCCTCTACGATCCGGACCACCTGCCCGGCGAGATCGAGCTCATCGAAATCATGGCCCGGGCGCACCCGGAAATTCCCCAGGTCGCCTGCTTCGATACCGCCTTTCACCGGACCCTCCCGCCGCGCGCGCGGCTTTTGCCCATCCCCCGGCGCTATGCTTCGCAGGGCGTGGTGCGATACGGGTTCCACGGTCTCTCCTGCGCCTTTCTCCTGGAGGAGCTCGCCCGCATCGCCGGGCCGTCGGCCGCCTCGGGCAGGATCATCCTGGCGCACCTCGGCAGCGGCGCGAGCCTGACCGCGGTGAAAAACGGCGCGTCGGTCGATACCACGATGGGCTTTACACCTGCGGCAGGGATACCCATGGCGACCCGGCCGGGCGACCTCGATCCCGGCGTCATCGCCTTCCTCCTGCGCAAGGAGCGGCTTTCGCCCGGGGCGTGCAACAACCTCATCAACCGCGAGTGCGGTCTTCTCGGCCTGTCGGAGACGAGCGGGGACATCCGCGACCTCCTCGATCGCGAGGGGACCGACGTGCGCGCCGCCGAGGCCGTGGAATCGTTCTGCTACGCAACCCGCAAGTCGATCGGCGGCCTGGCCGCCGGCCTGGGCGGGCTCGATACCCTGGTCTTTGCAGGCGGCATCGGCGAAAACGCGCCGGTCATCCGCTCGCGCATCTGTCGCGAGTGCGGCTTCCTCGGGCTCGAACTCGACGAAGAGGCGAACCGGTCGTCCGACGGCAGAATCTCACTGGTAACCAGCAGGGTTGCCGTTTACGTCATAAAAACCGATGAGGAGCGCATGATCGCGAAGAGCGTGAACCTTCTGGTGCCGCCTAGGGCAGGCGACCGGTCAGCGGCCCGAGCAGCAGGCCGATGACGAGGTAGATACCGCTCTGGATGAAGGTAATCGCGTGGTTCAGGATCCCGCTGAAGAGCAGGGCGATGAGGATGAAAAAACCGTACGGTTCGATCGCGGCGAGCCGTTCCTGGGCGCTCTCCGGCAGGAACGCCGTGAGTATTCTCGACCCGTCGAGCGGCGGGATCGGGATCAGGTTGAACGCACCCAGGATAATATTGATTTTTGCGAGAATCGACAGGATCGCCTCGATGGTGCCGCCCGCCTTCCCGGCGGTAAGCTGCAGGAGGAAAACGGCGATCGTCGCGATCAGGATATTGGTAGCGCATCCGGCAAGCGAAACGGCAACGAGGCCGAAGCGGGAGTGGCGCAGGGCGGCATAGTTGACCGGCACCGGTTTGGCCCACCCGAACCCGACGAGCAGCAGCGCGATGGAGCCGATCGGATCGAGGTGGGGGATCGGGTTGAGCGTCAGCCTGCCGTAGCGTTTCGCGGTATCGTCACCGAAGAGGAGCGCCATGGCCCCGTGCGCCACCTCGTGAACGATCACCGAATACAGCAGGATCGGCACCAGGAGGCAGAAAAGCAGGGGATCGTGCTGCAGGAGGTTGATGAGGCCCATGAGGTGCTCCCGGATGCCGGATGGTTACCGCAGGGGCACCCATGATGCAAAATAGCAAATGCCGTCGCCCTCTTCAATTTCGTAAAAAAGCTGGTTTCGCTTGAATTTCACTCTCCCATTAGTGACAGAGCGATAAAATTTGAGATATTTTCTCAAAATCAGCTTGTAGATCGACTATATTTGTAGTAAAATTTATTAAATTGTCGAATATTTCACAAAATGAGGTATATATGCTGATTGAATTTGAAGTCGGGAATTTTTTGTCCTTTAAAGATCCGGTGCGACTGAGCATGGTTGCAGCAAATCCAATCAAAGAGTATCTGGAGGATAATACTTGTGAAGCCGGAAAAATGCGGCTGCTGAAAAGCGCCGTGATTTATGGGGCGAATGCGAGCGGGAAGTCGAATTTGATCAATGCAATCGGAACAATGCGTTTATTTGTTCTGAATTCATCAAAAGACATGCAGGCGAGCCAGGAAATTGGAGTAAAACCATTTAAATTTGATGCGAAAAAGGAAAAGGAAGCAAGTCACTTTGAAATCTTCTTTTTGTTGAACGATAGTCGATATCGGTATGGTTTTGAGGCTGATAGAAAAATTATTCAAAAAGAATGGCTTTTCTGCACCGAGAAGCAAAAAGAAAGCACACTTTTCTTAAGGGAAGGAGAAAATATTGACGTTCGTGAAGGCTTCAAGGAAGGCGGTGGGTTAGAAGAAAAAACAAGAAGCAATGCATTATTTCTTTCCGTAGTCGCACAATTTAACGGTGCTATTTCGGTCAGCATAGTGAAATGGTTCTCAGAAGTTTGGCCTATTCATGGTTTATTCGACTCGGAATGGGGAGAGTATACAAAGATATTATTACAAAATGCATCAATGCATAAGAAAATTATAGATTTAATAACATTTGCTGACGTTGGAATTATGGAAATAAATTTAAACGAAAATGTTTTTCCAATCATTCCTGCAGGGACAACAATATCACCAACAGCGCTTGCTGGCGGACCGATGTCATCCCGGTTGCAGACATCTTCCTTACTTTCAACGCGACATAAACGATTCAATCAAGGCATTGAAGACGGTTATGTCAATCTTGATTTTGCAACTGAAGAATCAGAAGGCACAAAAAAGCTTTTTTCCATTGTTGGTCCGATTTTGAGAGCATTAAATAATGGAAATTTAGTATATATAGATGAGTTGGATGCAAAATTGCACCCCTTACTTACAAGAGCTATCGTTCGAATGTTTAATTCCAGGGAATCGAACCCTAAAAATGCTCAACTGGTTTTTGCAACTCACGATACAAATCTCCTGCAAGACCGATTACGGCGCGACCAGATATGGTTTACCGAAAAAAACAATCTGGGCGCGACCGATTTATACTCCCTGGCTGAATTCAAATCGCCTGAGGGAAAGAAAGTTCGCAGCGATGATTCTTTTGAAAGAAGTTATATAAAAGGTAAGTATGGGGCTATCCCTTATCTTGGCAACTTTGAGGAACTATTTAAGTCCGAGGAGGAAGCCAATGGGTCGGCCAGTTAAAATAAGCGACCAGGGTAGGCCGTGGTTTCGCCCGCGATTCATTTCTTCTGAGCGGAAAACCGGGACAAGGGATGATCGAAAATATTATCTGATCATGTGCGAAGGAGCAAAGACTGAGCCAAATTATTTTAAGTCAATCCAATCAGAATTACCAAGGAAAACCATAGAGATAAAAATCCTGGGCGAAGGGCGAAATACTCTCAGTCTGGTTAAATCAGCCATCGAAGCAAGAGATCGCCAAGCTGAAACCGGTAGCTATGAATTTGACAAGGTATGGGTGGTATTCGACCGAGATAGCTTCCCGCCGGATTCTTTTGATAATGCCATCAGAAGTGCTACGGCACATCTTATCGATTGCGCTTGGTCAAACGAAGCCTTCGAATTTTGGTACATCCTGCATTTTGAATACCGAAATACCGGAATGAGCAGAACAGAATACCAAGGCAAGCTTACGGAATTACTTGGCGAGCCTTACCAGAAAAATGATCCTCAGATGTATCAAAAACTTTCGCGGCGTGAAGGGAGTTGGTTACGGGCGGCGGAGAGAGCGAGAAGATTGTATATCGATTTTACCGCAAGCAAAACTCCTCCCTCCCAATCCAATCCCTGTACCACCGTCTATAAGCTTATTGAGGAGTTGGATCAGTTCAGAGCAAAATAGTCGGATCAATTCGCAGAAAAAGCTGCTTCTCACCCCACTCCCTTCGCCGCGCACAGCTCCTCCGGCTTCAAGATCCTGACCCCGTTCTCTCCCGCGACAATTACTTCCGTCGCATAGCGCAAAAAAAGCCCGTGCTCCACGATACCCGCCCGTCCGCCGAGCGTGAGGGCCAGCCAGTGCGGCTCGGTGATCCTGCCGAAATCGCAGTCGAGCAGCATATTTCCCTGGTCGGTAACGTAGAAGGATCCGTCGCCGGTGCGTCTCGCCGTGACCGTTCCGCCGAGCGATTCCAGGAAGGAAAGCTGCGATTGCCATCCGAAGGGAATCGTTTCCACCGGCAGCTTCGATTTCTCCCCGAGCGCGCCGGACATTTTGGATTCGTCCGCCACGAAAATCCTCCGCCTGGTGGCCTGGGACACGATTTTTTCGCGGAGCAGCGCACCGCCCCCGCCCTTGATGAGATCGAGGGACGGGTTGATTTCATCGGCGCCGTCGATGGTCAGGTCGATGCGGGGATGCTCTTCGAGCGTGCCGAGTGGGATATGCCGCGCCTCCGCCGCATGCGCGGCGAGGGAGGAGCATGGGATGCCGACGATCTCCCGCAGGCTCCCCCGCTCGACGAGCTCACCGATTTTTTTTATCGCCCAGAGCGCGGTGGAGCCTCCGCCGAGCCCCACCACCATGCCGGATGCCACATACTCGACGGCGCGCTCGGCGGCGGCACGTTTGAATAATTCGACATCGCGGTGTGCCATGTAACCACGGTCCTTAATGGAAAGCAGCCGCTCTCCCGTTAAACCAGGTAGCCAAGGGCAAGGAGCAGGTCGGTCCCGAGGACGATCATGACATTTTTTCCGAGCATGGGGACGAGTACGCCGAAATCCTCTCCGGCCCTGAAGGCATCCCTCGAAACGAGAATGCTCAGCGGAACGGTGAGGCAGGCGAGAAGGAGGGGCAAGGGAAAAAGGTGCGCCCAGACCCCGGCGACGATGATGACATAAGAAAGTCCGAGCGACATGACATACACGAGCGACGCACCCCGGTAGCCCAGGCGGATCACCAGGTGCTTCCGCCCCCCCGCCCGATCGGCGGCCACGTCGGGATATTCATTGAGGAGCAGCAGGAGCGCAGTGAGGATACCCGGCGGCACCGAGAGCAGCATGACACGAGGGGTCAGCGTGCCGGTCATGGCGTAGTAGGTTCCCGCAACGACGAGCGAGCCGAGGCACAGGCCCGCGGCGGCCTCGCCGATGCCCCATCGCGACAGGACGGGCGTATAGAGGATGATCGTTCCCGCGCCGACGACGGCGAAGAGCGCCACGAGCCAGCCCGCATGCAGCGCCAGGTAGAGGCCGATGACCGCGGACAGCGCAAGCGTCAGGATTGCCGCCGTGGA
The DNA here is from genome assembly GCA_964651515.1 of uncultured Fibrobacteraceae bacterium. Taxonomy (GTDB): domain Bacteria; phylum Fibrobacterota; class Chitinivibrionia; order Chitinivibrionales; family Chitinispirillaceae; genus BOG-1184. Next base: position 11,198 of record CAZYYB010000062.1, on the reverse strand, counting down.
TACGGCGCGCGGTGACGTTGCGCCGGAAGGAAGGTTCCCACTTCCGCCGGAAAAGGGGGTGCGCCGCGTGTTATGGTCGATACGGGTCTTGAAATCGGACGCCTCGTTGAAGAGGTTGACGGCGATATGCGCGGAGACGACGCCGACGAGGCAGAGAAGAAACCGCGAAAGGCGGAAGATGCCGTCGTAGTGCGCGACCGCGCCGCCGATTGCCACGAGAAAGGCGGCGAGGAGGAGGAAGGGCGCACGGATCTGTAAGGCCCAGGTCTTGATTATAGCGTTCAGTGACATGCAGGACTCCTCTCAGGTTATTTCCCCGCACATTCCCCGGGCGTATCAGAAGGGGGGCGGCCATCCATACTATTTTAAAGTTCCAAAAACCGATCCGGGCTTACCTTCCGACGATACGCGCAATGAGCCCGGTCAGCGGCCCCGGAACGATTCCGAGGACAATAACCGCGATCACCGCGACCGTAAGCACCGCCGCCGAGAGCGATGTCCCGCGCCGTGCCGTTCCGGATGTATCGGCAGCGGCTGCCTCCCGCCGCTCGAACAGCGTCGCGATGATCCTGAAATAATAATAGATTCCGATACCGCTTGTCGTCACCAGGGTTATTGCCGGTACCCACTTTCCCTGAGCGGCCATGGCCGCCAGGACGTAGAATTTGCCGAAGAATCCGGCAGCAAGCGGCAGCCCTGCGAGCGATGCGCAGGCAACGCCCAAAGCCGCTGCGACAAACGGCGAACGGGAGAACAGCGAGCGAACGTCATCGATGGTCTCGGCGCTGCGTTGTGCCGACAGCATCGAAAGCGCGCCGAAGGCGACGACGAGGGTGACGACGTACGCCGTCAGGTAGTAGGTCGCGGCAATGACCCCGAAGCGTCCGCCCGAAAGAAGGGCCGCAAGAAAGTACCCCATGTGGGCGATGGACGAGTAGGCAAGGAGCCGCTTGAGGTTCTCTTGCCGCAGTGCAAGGAGGTTGCCGGCGATCATCGAGGCGACGGCCATGGCCGTCAGCGCCGACGGCGCGACGGTCCGGAGCGCGAGAAGGGGGAAAAAATACCGCATGAAAAGCGCAAAAACCGCGGCCTTCGAAACCGTGGCGACGAGCGTCGCGGCCGGGACCGGCGCGCCTTCATAGATGTCCGGCGTCCAGAGGTGAAAGGGCACCAGCGCGAGCTTGAAGCCGAGGCCGACCACGATAAGCAGCGCCCCGGAGGTTACCATGAGCGATGCGCCGCCGCCCGCGGCGAGGAGCGATACGATGGACGAGATCTCCATGGTGCCGAGGTCGGCGTAGATAAGCGCTATCCCGAACAGGAGAAACGCTCCTCCCACGGCCCCGGGGATCAGGTATTTCAGCGCCGCTTCGACGCCCTTTCCGTCCTGCATTCGCCAGGCGATGAGGACATAGATCGAAACGTTGAGTATCTCGAGTCCGACGAACAGGGAGACGAAATGGGCGCTCGCGACGATGGTCGCCGCGCCGAAGGCGGCAAGGAGAAGGAAGGCGTAAAACTCCTCGTGCAGGGGTTCGGCGGTCCGAAAATAGTCGTGCGCCAGAAGCGCCGCCGCGAGGGTGCAGAGCGCGATGAGGCAGACAAAGTAGAGCGAGAAGGGGTCGACGATGATGAGCGGCGTCACGTGTCGCGGGGCGAGCGGGGCAACCGCGAAGCAGGCGATCATGGTCGCGACAAGCGTGAGCCCGGCGATGGAAACGGCCAGAACGCGGTTGCGCAGGAATGCCGCGACCGGTGCCGAAACGACCGCTCCGGCGCCGAGGATGACCCAGGGAAGAAGCATATGCCAATCGAGGGGCGTCATGGTCGGGCTCCGGCGGGCGGCGGATCGGCGGGCAGCGAGGCGGCGCGCTGGACCGCAGCGAGCGAGGCGGCGCTCCCCCCGATAATCGGCCGCGGGTAGAGCCCGATGCCGATGATGCATGCCGAAAGAATGGCGAAAAGCGCGACGGCGCGCAGCGGGAGGTCGGGGATCCCCTGGCCGCGCATCTCGCCCTGGAACACCCGGTGCATCATCGAGAGCGCATAGACGACCGAGAGGATGCCGCCCGAGGCGGCCAGGACGGCGAGCACCTCCGAATGCCTGAAGGACCCGAGCAGGGTGAGAAACTCCCCGGTAAAACTCCCGAGGCCGGGGAGGCCCATTGATGCAAGGGCAAAAAGGAGCATGACCAGGCCCATGCGGGGCGCGGCTCCCCACAGGCCGCCCATGCCCTGCATGGCGGTGGTGCCCCGATGCAGTTCAAGGTGCGCTGCCAGGAGGAAGAGCGCGGCGATGATCACGGCATGACTCACCATCTGGACAACGGCACCCTGGAGCGCGGGTTCGTTCCATGCCCCTATGGCAAGGAGCACGAAGCCCATGTGACTGATGCTCGAATACGCGATGAGCCGCCTGAGATCGGTCTGGGCGACGGCGACCGCCGCGCCGTACAGGATGCTGATCACCCCGAAAACCATCATCGTCCGCTCGAACGGGATTGCCTGCGCCCCGAAGAGCGGTACCATGAAGCGGAGCAGGGCGTAGGCGCCGGTTTTTGACATGATGCCGGCTAAAAGGATGCTGCCGGCGGGAGGCGCGGTGCAGTAGGCATCGGGTAACCACGCGTGAAACGGGACGATGCCGAGCTTGACGCAGCAGGCGACAAAAAACCCGATCATGGCCCAGAAGAGCAGGGGCGAAGGGGAAGCGCGTCCGACCAGCCGGTCGTAATCGAAGGAGTAGCCTCCGCCCGTCGTCCCCGCATGGAAAAAGAGCGCCAGGATGGCGAGCAGCATGAAAAGTCCGCTCACCTGGGTGAAGATGATGAATTTTATTCCGGCGGCGCGCGAGGCGCCCTGCCCCCAGAGCAGGATGAGAAAGTACATCGGAATGAGCATGAGCTCCCAGAAGAGGTAAAAGAGAAACAGGTCGAAGGCGAGAAATACCCCGACGATCCCCGCGACGGTCCACAGGACATTGGCGTGGAAGAGCCCCGGACTGCGTGGGTTCCCGCTCCGCGGCGCGGCGATCGCCGCGATGCCGATACCGGCCGTCACCATGACGAAGAGAAGGCTCAGGCCGTCGAGGGCGAGATGGAACGAGATGCCCAGGCGCGGCACCCACTCCCGGGCAAATGTTACCGGCAACGGATGCCTGCCCGGAAAGAGGAGCGAGGCGGCGAGGGCCAGTTCGACGAGGAGCACGACCGCGGCAATCGAGCGCGGGGCGGTTTTTCCGAGACGCTCCGTCGCCCAGGCGAGAAACCCTCCGATGACCGGGACGAGGAGCAGGAGGATCGGGATCATGAGAGTATTCCTGTGGCAAGGAGGAGCGCCGCGCCGAGGGCGATTCCAATGACCGAGAGACGGAGCCTGCCGTTCTGGGTCAGGCTCAGGAGAAGCGCGCCCGCATCGGCGAGGCGGGCGACGGCGGCCGGATAGAAAAGCGTGAAATCCATTTTATTGAGGGCGGTCAGCCATGAGAACGGACGGACCACGAGGGCCCTGTAGAGGTCGTCGAAGGCGAAACCCCTCGCAAAAAGTCCATAGACCGCCCGATGATGGGGGACGGCAAGGAACCGTCCGGGCAGGGAGCGCTTCCGCAGGTAGACAAGCCAGGCAAGAAGCGCCCCGGCAAGCGAGGCGGCGATCGGGATAAACTGCAGCACGGTCCGGGCGGGTGTCGCCGGGACCGGTCCCAGCACCTCCCGCATGGCATTCGAGAAGAGCCTGACCGAGCCGAGAAGAGGCGGCGTCTCAAGAAATCCCAGCGACAGCGAGCCGGCGGCGAGGATGACGATCGGCAGAAGCTGCGCTACGCCGCCTTCCGGCGCGGCCCCGTCCTTCCGCTCTCCGGAGAAGACCAGGAACAGCATGCGGAACGAGTAGAGGGCGGTGATGAACGCGCCGAGTGTCCCGCAGCTCCAGAGGAGGGTGCCGCCGGAGGGGGAGGCCGCCACGCTCGAAAGGATCAGGTCCTTGCTGTAGAATCCGGCGGTAACGACGGGAATTGACGCGAGCGAGCAGACGCCGATGGTGAAGCAGGCAAACGTCAGGGGCAGCCCGGCCCGCAGGCCGCCCATTTTCAGCATGTCGCGTTCGCCGCCGAGCCGGTGGATGGCGATCCCGGCGGCAAGGAAGAGCAGCGCCTTGAAGAACGCGTGGGTGACAAAATGGAAGATCGCGGCGGTCCAGGCGCCGACGCCGAGCGCCAGAAACATATACCCGATCTGGCTCATGGTGGAGTACGCGAGCGCCCGCTTGATATCGCGCTGCGCAAGCGCTGCGCATCCGGCGAGAAGCAGCGTGGCCGCGCCGATGATTGCGACGAGCCGCAGCACGACCGGCGCGAGCTCGAAGATGCCGTGCAGCCGCGCGATCAGGTAAACGCCGGCCGTGACCATGGTCGCGGCATGGATGAGGGCGCTGACCGGGGTCGGCCCGGCCATGGCATCCGGAAGCCAGGTTTGCAGCGGCAACTGGGCGGACTTGCCGACCGCGCCCAGGAGGAGCAGGAGCGAGACCGCGACGGGCAGTGCCTCTCCTGCATGCCAGGCGGCCGGGGCGGCCGCGAGGAGATCCGCTATCCGCAGGGTCCCGAGCCGGGTTGCGAGGAGGAGAATGCCGATGAGAAATGCGGTATCACCGATGCGGGTCATGGTGAAGGCCTTGCGTGCGGCAAGGACCGCGGCTTCGTCCCGGTACCAGAAACCGATGAGGAGATAGCTGCTCAGCCCTACCCCCTCCCACCCGACGAAGAGCACGAGCAGGTCGTCGGCGAGAACGAGGAGGAGCATGGAGGCGAGAAAAAGGTTCATGAAGGCGAAAAAGCGGCAGTAGTCCTTTTCTCCGGCCATATAGCGTACCGAGTACAGGAGGATGAGCGCACCGACGACCGTGACGACGAGAACCATGACAAGAGAGAGTGCGTCGAGCCGCAGGGCGATATCGACGGCGAACCCGCCCGTAGCGATCCACCGCCACGCCGCCGCGGTGAGGTGGCCCGATGGCGGCAGGGCGCGAAAGAATCCGGCCGCGGTCGCCGCGGCGACGATCGCCGAAGCGATCCCCGCCCCGGCGCCGAGCAGTCCGCTGCGCTTCGCCCCGATCGCCGCGCCGAACAGGGTAAGCACCGCAAAAGCCGCGAGAGGCAGGCCGATGATGAGCCAGAGCGACGCGATCATTTAATCCCTCAGCTTGTCTGCCGCGTCGGCATCGAGCGTGCGGGCACAGTGATCCTGCCGGAGGAGGAGGGCGAGCCCGATCGTCACCTCGGCGGCGGCCACCGCGAGGATGAAGAGAAACATGACCTGGCCGTCCGGTTGGTGGAACCGCGAGCCTCCGGCGATGAAGACCAGGCCGGCGGCGTTCAGCATGATCTCGATCGAGAGCAGGATGAGGAGAAGGTTGCGTCGCGCCAGGACGCCCGCCAGCCCTACGGCGAAGAGGATCGCGGCGAGAATGAGTGCCTGCTCAAAGGGAAGTGCCGTCATGGCCGGCTCCTTGATGATTTATTGTCGTGGTCCGGACCCGTCGGCCGAGCCTGCTCGCGCCGAGCAGGGCCGCCAGGAGCAGCATGGCGACCAGCTCCACCCCGACGGTATAACGAATGAAAATAGCGCGGCCGACCTCAATCGGCGCGATGGCCGCTCCCGTCGCTTCCGGATGCCGGTCCGGCCGCAGGATGAGCACGAATTCCGCGAGGAGGACGGCTCCCGCGATCGCCGGGGCGATCCAGGCCGTGACCGGCTGCCACCGTCGTTCCCGCTCGATGGCGCTGCCGCCCAGGTTGAGGAGCATGACCGCAAACAGGAACAGCACCATGATCGCCCCGGCATAGGTGATGATTTCGAGCGCCGCGATGAACGGGGCGCCGAGCAGGGAGAAGACCACGGCGATGGCGGCGAACGAGACGATGAGGAAGAGTATCGCGTGCAGCACGTTGTTGCGCGTGACTGCCGCGATGCTCGTGCCGACCGCGACCGCCGCCGCGAAAAGGAATAGTAGATTCATGCCGGTTGCCTCATATGCTAAAGATCAATCGCCGAGCCGGTGAAGGTCGATCGGCGGGCTCTCGTTTTCCGCCTCGCCCTTCCCCTTCCCCTCCACCGCCACCCCCGCCACCCGGTAAAAATCATAGCCCGGATATTTTCCTTCCCCGTCAACGAGGAGATCGTCCTTTTCATACACCAGGTTCGACCGGTCGTACTCCGCCATCTCGTAGTCCGGGGTCAGCTGGATCGCGTAGGTCGGACACGCCTCCTCGCAAAAACCGCAGAAGATGCAGCGCGAAAAATTAATCCTGAAAAATTCGGGATACCGTCGCCCCGACGCGTCCTCCGTTGCCTGCAGGGCGATGCAGTCGACCGGGCAGGCCGCGGAGCAGAGTGAGCAGGCGACGCACCGTTCCCGGCCGGATTTATCGCGCGTCAGGATGATCTTCCCCCGCCATCGGGGGGCGACATACGGACGCTTTTCGGGATAGGGAATCGTTTCCCGCGGTTTGAACAGGTGCATGAAAACGAGCCACGTTCCTTTTAGAATGTCAAACATCGGTTCTCCCTATCGGTCGAGCAGAAGAAGTACCGCGCCGGTGATGAGCAGGTTCAGGATCGATAGCGGCAGCAGCAGTTTCCAGCCGAAGGCGATGAGCTCGTCGTACCGGGGACGGGAAAGTGCCGCGCGGCCGAGAATGAACACCGCGACAAACAGAAACGTCTTGAGCGCGAACCAGAGGGGCGGGGGGAGCAGGGGTCCCTGCCATCCGCCGAAGAAAAGCATGGTAATGAACGACGAAATGAGCAGGATGCCCACATATTCGCCGACGAAGAACATGCCGAACTTCATGCCCGAGTATTCGGTGTGGTACCCGGCGACCAGTTCGTTTTCAGCCTCGGGAAGATCGAAGGGCAGGCGGCGTGCCTCGGCAAACCCCGCGATGAGGAAGACCGAAAAACCGATGAACTGCGGAATGCAATTCCAGAGGGCGTGCTGGGCCAGGACGATGGTCCGGAGATCGAACGAGCGCGCCTGCATGACCACGCCCATGAGCGAGAGCCCCATGAATACCTCATACCCGAACATCTGCGCCGCCGCCCGCATCGATCCGAGCAGCGGGTACTTGCTGTTCGAGGACCAGCCGGCGATCACGACGCTGTAAACGCCGAGCGACGACATGCCGAGAAAGAAAAGCAGGCCCGTGTCGAGATGCACCACCGCAATCGAGGGAGTAAAGGCAACCACCGCGAACGAAAGCAGCGTGGTGCTCATGATGACCGCCGGAGCAAGGACAAAGAGCGGCTTGTCGGCGAAGGGAGGAACCCAGTCCTCCTTGGCGAGAATCTTGATGGTGTCGGCGACCACCTGCCCCAGGCCGAGGAACCCGAGGCGGTTCGGGCCGAGGCGGTCTTGCCACAGCGCAAGCAGGCGGCGCTCGACCCAGATGAGCAGGCCGGCGAGCGAGAGCACCGAAAAGAGTACCCCCGCGACCGTCAGGAGCGAACGAACGGTTCCGCTCACGGGCCGCCTCCGATCTTCCCGATGGTGATGCGGCAGGGCAGGTCGATGACCGGCATGCCCGCGAGGCCGACCGGCAGTCCGGCGATACCGGCGGGCAAGCCGGCCGTGATGCGGCAGGGCAGGGTGCAACGGTGCATCCCGGCCGTGACGACCACCGCGTCACCGTCGGCAAGGTTCAGCCCGGCCGCGTCCGGTGCGCCGAGGGCGACATACGGCCCCGGGCTGCGGGCGGCCGTGACGGGAGAGAGCATGCTCAACTCTTCCGATCCGTAGAGATGGTGGAGCGGAACCGCCAGCCACTCCCCATGCTTTATTGCAAAGGGTGCCGGGAAAACGGCATCCGGAGCCCCTCCGGCCGATTCCGGCACGGGTTCGATCAGGCGCCGTCCCGATTCTCCGCCCCAAAGCATGCCGCCGGCTTCGACCTGATACTTGGTCAATGCCTGCACCGAGTTCCAGCCGGGCGCCCAGTATCGGCTGTTAAGCGACGGCGGAACTGCCCGCTGCTCCCCCTCCATGGTAAAGGCGAGCGGGCTGTCGCGGTCTTCGGGGGGCGCCGTTTCGGCGACGTTTGCCGCCGCCCCCACCGCGGTCCGTCCGCTCGCCCTTCCGGCCTGGCGGGGAACCTTCCGGCCGCCAAGGAGAAACCGCGCTCCCGGAGCGAGCGCGGCGAGGGGCGCGAAAGGGAGATCCGATGCGGCCATGGCAAGGACGAGGTCGTCGAATTTTTTCCAGGCAACGCCCTCGGGCCTGCCGAGCGCCCGGAGAAGGTCCCGGAGCCACCGCCAGCTTTCGCGGATGTCGCCTTCGGGGTTGAACACCTTGAAAAAACGCTGCGCCCGCCCCTCGCCGCTCACCACGGTACCGATCCCTTCGGCAAAGGTCGCGGCCGGAAGGGCGAGCGTCGCGGCGGCGACGGTTTTCGTCTGTGAATGATCGATGACGACGATATGCCGTGCACCTTCGAGCAGTTCACCGGCTCCCAGCTCATGCACCCGGCGAAACAGGTCGTTTTCAACGACGATGAGCGTATCCGCTTCGCGCCGGGCAACCGACGCGAGCGCGTCCTCGAGCGACATGCCGCCAAGGAACGCGGCGCCGCAACTGTTGCTTTCGGGCAGCACCACCGCCATCGACGCACCGGGCTTTTTTTCCGCAAGCGCGGCCGCGAGCGCCGCCGCCGCCGCCACGATTTCGCGGCACCGGGAAGAGATGCCCCAGACGAGAAGCGGCCGGGTCGACGCTGCAAGCGCCCCGGCGATGGTTTTCGCCGTCTCGGTTTCCTGCTCCCGCGCCCCGGCGGGCGGCTCGTTTCCGCCGATAGCGGCGGCAATCAGGTGGCCGAGTCTCGCGATATCGCACGGCGCGGCCCGGACGGCACGGGTCGCCTCCCCGTCCATGCCGGTCGCCGCGGTCGTTACCAGATAGAGCGGGGCCTTGTCGTTCTGCAGTGCGCGACGGATGGCGCCGTCGTCCCAGGCCGGAATGCCGAGCGCCGCGGCCGCACCGCCGTTACGGCGGAGTCTCGTCTGCCGCAGCGCCAGGCCGAGCATGGGCGCGGTATTCAGGAGGTCCTCGCCCAGGACGAGTACCGCATCGGCCCGTCCCGCTTCGCGCAGCGTTGCCAGGCGGAGCGGGGTCGAACGCATGAGGGCGAGCGTCGCGGCGGCGAGTTCATGGTCGCGACGGGAAAGACCCGAGCAGAAACGGGTTTCGCCGACCAGGCGCTTGAGCGCGAAATTTGCTTCGAGCGACGCGCGCGGCGAACCGATCCCGATGACGCCGTGCGCGTCCGCGATCGCCCCGGCGGCGAGTTCGATCGCCTCGCCGGCCGGAACCGCGCGCGGGGAGGATTGCGGCGCGCGTGCAACCGCGACGCGGAGCCGCGTGATGCCGTTAACATAGTCGTAGCCGAAGCGGCCGCGGTCGCAGAGAAAGTAACCATTGACATCGTAATTGTACCGGTTGCGGATGCGGCGCAGGATTCCGTACCGCTCGCCCGGAATGACGTTGCAGCCGAGGCCGCAATGCATGCAGACCGACGGCGCGGTGGCGAGGTCCCAGACGCGTGTAAAGCGTTTCCGGAAAAGCTTATCGGTAAAGACGCCGGTGGGGCAGACCTCCACGAGGTTCCCGCTGAATTCGCTTTCGAGCGTCCCGTCGGCGGCCCTGCCGAAATAGACCGCGTCGTGTGCGGCAAAGGCGTTGAGGTCGGTCCCTCCCGCATAATCGCGGTAGAAACGTACGCAGCGGTAGCAGGCGATGCAGCGGTTCATCTCGTGGTTGACGAAAGGGCCGAGGTCCTGGTTGACGTGGGTCCGTTTCGGCCGGCGGGTGGCGCGGTAGGTGTGGCCGGTCATGACCGTCATGTCCTGCAAATGGCACTCGCCGCCTTCGTCGCAGACCGGGCAGTCGTGCGGATGGTTTGCCATGAGCAGCTCGATGACGCCCGCCCGGAACGCCCGTGCCTCGGGGTCGTCGACGGACAGGCGGATGCCGTCGCGGACCGCCGTCATGCAGGCCATGGCGATTCTGCCGGCGGTGTCCTTTTCGTCCCGGAATATCTTTACCGCGCACTGGCGGCAGGCTCCCACGGCGTGAAGCGCGGGATGCCAGCAGAAATACGGCAGGTCGAGCCCTGCCGAGAGGCAGGCCTGGAGCAGGTTTCCCCCGTCGGGGACGACGTACGGTTTGTTGTCGACGTAGATGATCGCCATGGTTCCTCTATCCCGCCGTATCCCGGTAGGGGCATCGTTTCTCGCCGCCGTGGCGCGCGAACTCCTCACCGAAAAGCCGGAGAGCGCTTTGCAAGGGCTCGACCGCGCCGGGCGCAAAGGCGCAGAAGGTACTGCCCGGGGCGAGACGCCGGCAGAGCCGCTCCAGCCGCTCGCGGTCGCCGGCCGTCCCCCGTCCGCTTTCAAGGTCGTCGAGCAGCGCCTGCGCCTGCGGCAGGCCGTCACGGCACGGCGTACACCATCCGCACGACTCGCGGGCAAAAAAGGTTGCAAGGTTGCGCACCATGCCGACCGGGCAGGTTCTGTCGTCAAGCAGGATCAGCGTGCCGGTCCCCAGGCGCGAACCCGCCTTCTGCATCGAATCGAAATCGAGTGGCGTATCGAGATGGTCCGCGGTCAGGAAATCGGTCGAGGCCCCGCCCGGAAGAAAGGCGCGCAGGCGGTAACCGTTTTGCATGCCGCCCGCATGCTCTTCGATGAGTTCCCGCGGCGTCGTGCCCAGGGGGAGCTCCCAGACGCCCGGAAAGTTGACCCGCCCGCTCACCCCGTAGAGCTTCGTGCCGGCCAGGGGACCCTTTCCAAGCGCCCTGAACCATTCCGCGCCGTTTTGCACGATGTGCGGAATGAAGCAGAGCGTCTCGACGTTGTTGACCACGGTCGGCCTGCCGAACAGGCCGACCACCTGCGGGAACGGCGGCTTGCCGCGCGGCTGCGCCCTTCCGCCCTCAAGCGCATTGAGCAATCCGGTCTCCTCTCCGCACATGTATCTCCCGGCGCTGACATGCAGGCGCACCGAGACGGTCCAGGGCGAGCCGAGAACATGGGGGCCGATGCAGCCGGCGCTTGCCGCCTCGGCGATCGCCGTGCGCAGCAGCTTTTCGGCCTTCACATACTCGTGGCGGAGGAAGATGTAGGCGGTCGTCGCCTCCAGGGCATAGGCGG
>CAZYYB010000061.1:0-18788 GCA_964651515.1 uncultured Fibrobacteraceae bacterium | reverse complement strand
GAGCGGTAACGTCTGGGAGTGGTGCAACGACTGGCAGGGGAGGTACAGCGACACCGGCCAGACCGATCCGACCGGACCGGCCACCGGCGGTGCCCGGGTCCTGCGCGGCGGAGCGTGGTATGTCGACGATCCCCGGTATCTGTGCTCCGCGTTTCGCCTGGGCCTGAATCCGGTGGGTGCGCTCAACAACATCGGATTCCGGGTCGTCTGCGGGGTCCGGCCGTGACGGCATGCAATGCCGCATGCGTTGTTCTTCTGAGTCAATAGTTGCGCGGATTGAGCAATAGCCGGTCCGGCGGAGGGATAATGGTTTTCAAAAGATTCGCATGGTTTTCCTTCCTGGTGCCCATGCTGCTTTCGGCGCTCTGTACCAGCACCACCACCCCGACCATCGCCGTCTCACCGGCAGCGCCCGTGCCCGTAGCGCCGGCAAACGGTGCCGTCGGCCGGTACCTTACCCTGACGCTCACCTGGCAGCGAGTGACCAATGCCGTATCGTACGATGTGCAGGTTGCAAAGGACAGCGTATTTTCCACCATGGTGGGGAACGACTCGTCGGTAACCACCGATTCGGCGACCGTCGCCGGTTTGTCCCTCGATTCCGGCTACTACTGGCGGGTGAGGGCCGTGGGCGGCGCGAACGTGAGTGCATGGTCCGGTGCCTGGTCTTTCACCACCATGGCCGCGACCACCTTCCCCGGCATGCGCAAGCTTGCCGGCGGAACGTTCATCATGGGTGATTCGGCTATTCTCGATACCCCGCGACACAGCGTGACCGTGTCGTCATTCTATATCGACACCACCCCGGTGACGCAGGCGGCGTACCAGTCGCTCATGGGAGTCGATCCCGCGTATTTCGGCGGGTCGGGGCAGCTGCCGGTCGAGCAGGTTACCTGGTTCGACGCGGTGCTCTACTGCAACGCGCGGAGCAAACGGGACGGGCTTGATACGGTCTATACCTTTTCATCCATCACCGGGACGCCGGGAGCCGGCTGCACCGCACTCGGCACTATCTTCATCGATTATACCCGGAAAGGCTACCGGTTGCCGACCGAAGCGGAGTATGAGTACGCCTGCCGGGCCGGGAACGACTCGAACGACTACTACTGGGGGAGGAACTACCCGCCTCTTACGACCGCGGATACCCTCGCCATAGACAGCAACGCCGTGTGGTATGTCAATTCACCGAACGGCACGCAGCCGGTTGCGCTCCTGAAGCCCAACGGCTTCGGCCTGTACGACATGAGCGGGAACGTGTGGGAGTGGTGCAACGACTGGCAGGGGAGTTACAGCAGCGCAAGCCAGGTTAATCCTGCCGGTCCGGCAATCGACACCAACCGCATCATGCGCGGCGGGTCGTGGAGCCCTACCTACGCCTTCGACCTGTGCTCCGGCTATCGCGGCGTCAGCCGCCCGGCCGACCGGGTTTTCAATGTCGGCTTCCGGGTCGTCTGCACCGCGCCGTAAATTCCTGAAGTTTCCCGGCCGTCAGGCGGGCGTTTCCCGCGCAACCGTTACCATTTCCCGCAGATGGGCGATGACCCGGTCGACATTCTCTCCGGTTACCGCCGACATGGTGAGCCACCCCGGGGGCGCAAGGGGCGGGGAGTCGGGTGAAAAAACATCGCTTTTGGTAAGAATCATGCAGCGCGGCTTCTCCGCGAGAAGCCGGCTATACAGCGACAGCTCGTGCAGCAGCATTTCGGCATCCTCTTCGGGGTGCGGCGAGGTGCCGTCGACCAGGATCGCCAGCACCCGGGTGCGTTCGATGTGGCGCAGGAAACGGATACCCAGGCCCTTGCCCGTGTTGCTGCCCTCGATGAGGCCCGGAATGTCGGCGACGACGAAGGACCCTTTGCCGTTGACGCCATGGACGATGCCGAGGTTGGGCGCGGTGGTCGTGAAGGGATAGTCCGCGATTTTCGGCCGGGCATGCGAGATGCGCGAAAGAAACGTGGATTTGCCCGCATTCGGCCGGCCCACCAGCCCGATATCGGCGAGCACCTTGAGGGTGAGGCGGAGGCGCTTCTCCTCTCCCGGTCTCCCTTCCTCGGCTTTTTCCGGGTTACGGTCTTTCGCCGAAGCGAGCGCCCGGTTGCCCCTGCCTCCCCTGCCGCCCTTTGCAATAAGGATAGGAACGCCGGGTTCGATGCAGTCGGCAATGAGCTCGCCGGTTTCCTCGTTGCAGATCATCGTACCGACCGGGACTTCGATGAGGATGTCTTCGCCGTTTTTACCGGTCTTCGACGACCCCTTGCCGTGCATGCCGCGCGTGGTTTTGAACTGCTGACGGAAGGCCATATCCTGCAGGGTGTGGATCTGCGTCGAGGCGATTACGGAGATGTGCCCGCCCCGGCCGCCGTCGCCGCCGTCGGGGCGACCCTTCGGTTTGAACGGTTGCCGTTCATAGGCATGGCAGCCGTTGCCGCCGTTTCCCGCCTTGACCTGTATCAGCGCTTCATCGATGAACATCGGACCTGCTTTCGTGCGTAAATTGTGTCGGTCACGGGCACCATCACGTTGTGGCCCCGGAACCGGTTGCGGTTGGGCCGCCGTCCGATGGTTTGGCCGGCTGTGCGGCGGGGGGCGCTGCCGCATCCCCGGCCGATTTGGCTCCTTTTGTATAGGAATCGGAACGGTAGTCGGTCTGGTAAAACCCACTCCCCTTGAAAATGAATCCGCCGCCCGAAGAGATCAGGCGGTGGACCTCGCCGTCACACCCCTCTTTCCTGCACTTTGTCAGGGGCGGCGCGGTAATGCTCTGGTACTCTTCGAAAAGTAACCCGCACTTTTTGCACGCATACTCATAGGTCGGCATAATACAAACAGGCTCCTTATGATGTGGTAACAACGGCCTATCAGCCGTCAGGCGATCTCCCCGAACAGATCGTGATCGCTCGCATTGACTATCCGTATTTTCCGAAACGAACCCGGGCTGCATACTCCCGGCGCGACGAAGACGGCCCCATCGACCTCCGGTGCGTCGAACCGCGTCCGGCCGCGGAAGGGGAAGGCGCGGTCCGGCGAGGCGCCTTCGATCAGCACCTCCAGGTCCGATCCTACCCGTCCGGCAAGCTTCTCCCGGCTGATGTCGCGCTGGATGGCCATGATGGCTTCGCAGCGGCGCATGACGGTCGTCGAACGCGGTCTCCCGGTAAGGGAGTACGCTCGCGTCCCCTCCTCCGGCGAGAACGGAAACACGCCGAGCCGGTCGAACCGGGTCTCCTCGACAAACCGTTCGAGCTCGTCAAATTCCTTTGCCCTTTCGCCGGGAAACCCGATGATGAGGGAGCTCCTGATCGCCGCTGCGGGAACGGCCGCGCGAATGGCGGCGATGCGCTCGCGGATCCCCGCCGAAAGCGGCAGGCGTCCCATGGCCGAAAGCACGTTATCGGCGGCATGCTGCACCGGCATGTCGAAGTAGGGGCAGAGCCTGGCTTCCGATGCGAAAAGTTCGATCAGGCGATTGTCCACATGGTCCGGGTGCAGGTACATGAGCCGGATCCAGGGGAATCCGGAACTTTTCAGCAGCGCCTCGATGAGGTCGGCGAGCGTGCCGTTCCCCGCGCGATCCTTCCCGTAGAACGAGGTATCCTGCGCCACGAGGATGAGTTCCCGCACCCCCCGCTCTTCGAGCCAGCGCGCCTCACCGATGATTTCCGCCTGCGGGCGCGAGCGGTAGGGGCCGCGGATATGCGGAATCACGCAGAAGGCGCAGGCGTGGGAGCATCCCTCAGCGATCTTGACGTGCTGGGTCGCGATGGGTTGCAAGAGCTCCCGCTCGAAGGTCGGCGGCGCCTCCCCTCCAAGGCGCGTCGCGAGCACCTCTTCCCATTCGTGAACTCCTACCCAGGCATCGACTTCCGGGATGAGCGCCCGTGCTTCCTTCTTGTAACGCTCCGAAAAACAGCCGGTTACCAGAAGCTCGCGGCAGCGGCCTTTTTTTTTCCAGGCCGCGGATTCAAGGATGACCTCGATCGCCTCCTCCTTGGCCTCGCGGATGAAGGCGCAGGTATTTACCACGATGATGTCAGCCTCGGCGAACGCCCCGATGACCGTGTACCCCGCGGAGCGGAAGCGGTGGAGGATCCGTTCGCCGTCGATCGTGTTTTTGCTGCATCCGAGATTGTGCAAGGCAATGGTGGGCATTTTAACAAAAATACCTGATTACCGGGGCATTGATCATCTGCGCTGACTTTAAGGGGGGAAGTCTCCCCCTCGCTTCATCCCGGCCGAAACGGCCGGTATTCCGCTGCCCCCTCGGTGTCGACGGCCTCTATCTCAGCTGACCAGCACTGGTGTCTTTTGCGGCCATTATAAAAAAACCAAATGGGGAAACCCGCGAAGCGAGGTTCCCCCACCTGGCAGTAACCACCTTCTCATAATTATTCTCCCCTCGCCAATTTCGATAGTTCCGCGCTCCGCTTGGATGCGAAGGCACACTGTTCATCGTCCGACCCGCGTGAGCAACCGGAAAACTCCAGGAAATAGTTCCACGCCTTGATCGCTTCGATGAGCAGCGCATCGTTGTGCGGCTCGGTCTCGTATCGTTTATCAAGGGTCGCGGCGCTGTAGTAGAGAATGTCCCGCTTGAATGCCGGCGTCTGGGGGATCACCGACCCGACCGAGGCCTTGAGCGCGGTTTCGAAGCGGTCCTGCGCGTCGGCGTAGAGTCCCATCTGGTAGTAGGCCTGGCCGAGGTAGGCATCGATTGCCGGATCGGAGTAGCGGCCCTTCAGGTCTTCAAGCGTCTTTCTCGCCCTGCCGTAGTCGCCCTGCTGCCGTATCATGATGGCCGCCATCCGCAGCTGCGCTTCGAGAAATTCATTCGCCAGCCCGCCCTTTTCGAACGACGGCACCAGCTTATAGGCGGCAACTGCCTCGTTCCAGCGTTCGCGTCGCTCGGCGGCCTTGCCCTTCTCGAGGAAGGGGAGCGAGGCGGCCTCGCTGAATGTCGGCGTGGTTCGCTGGAAAGAAGCCGTTCGCAGGAAGGAGACCGAGGCGAGACCGAGCGCGACAAGGGACAGCGCGAGGGCGATGGTGGAGAAATAGCGCTTGAAGGAGAACGGTACCGCGACCTTCCGGGAGGTGCCGAACGAGAGGTACGAGTGTACGGAGTGGTTGAGCGCCTCCAGGATCTCCTTGGCCGACGACGGGCGGTGGTCCGGATCGCGCGCCAGGAGCCGGTCGATAAGCTCTTCGGTGAGGGGGGAGATGGACGGCCGCAGTTTACGGGCACGGGTATAGGTACTGCCGCGGATGGCCTTGATGAGCCCGGTGAGACTTTCGGACAGGAACGGCCGCTTGCCCGTCGCGAGTTCGTACAGCACAATGCCCAGCGAAAAGAAATCGCTCCGGGGATCGAGCGGCGAGCCGGAAATCTGTTCCGGCGACATGTAGTGGAAGGTGCCGACGATCATGCCCTGCATGGTATGGGACGAGATATTGAGCGGCCGGGCCGCGCCGAAGTCCATCAGCTTGACCTGCTTGGCAGGGGTGATCATGATGTTTTCGGGTTTGATGTCGCGGTGGAGGATGCCCTGGATGGCTTCGCCGCTCGGCCCGGTCATGGCGATATTGTGGGCGTAATCGAGCGCGCCGACGACCTGGACGGCTATGGACAGGAGCTCCCGTTCCTGGATGCGGGGATTACGGATGGCATATTCGCGGAGCGTCTGGCCCTCGACGAATTCCATTTCGATATAGAAATAGCCGTGTTCCTCGCCGGTATCGTACACGCGCAGGATATTCGGGTGGTCGAACCGCGCGACGAGCTGCGCCTCCTGCTTGAACCGGAGGAAAAAATCTTCCTCCTCGACGAGCGACGGCTTGAGAATCTTGACGACCCGCTTGAGGTCGAACCGGAGGTTGTGCGCCAGGTAGATGAAGGCGGTACCGCCTTCGTTGATGCGTTCGAGGATGGTGCAGTTGCCGCACTGCCTTCCGATAAAGGGATCGAGCTCGGTTGTCGGCCGGGGAAAAGCCATGAGCGCCGCCCCGGCTTCCGGGGCGGTAACCGAAAGTGTTTCGGTTTTCTCGAACTGACTATCGGGCATGGTTCACGCTTCGTCGATGCGTTGCTTAACTTGTGCTATAATCGCGCCGCTTTTACGATCCACTTCGGCCATGGCGGCGTCGATCGGCATGCCCGCCGCGCTCCGGCAGGACACATAGAATTTAATTTTCGGCTCGGTGCCGGACGGCCGTGCCGTGATGACGCTCCCGTCTTCGAGGAAAAACTGCAACACGTTCGAGGACGGCAGGTCGATATCTTTCACGGTGCCCTGCCCGGGCGCTGCGGTGGTACCCTTCAGGAAATCCTTGATTCTAACGATTTTCATGCCCGCGATCTCCGGGGGCGGCGCATTTCGCAGCGTTTCCATGAGCTTCTGCATGGAGGCGATGCCGACCTCGCCCTTGAAAATGCCGGAGATGCCGGTTTCCTTGAAATACCCGAATTCGCTCCAGAGCTCCCGGAGCCGTCCCATGAGCGTTTTCCCCCGGCTGCGGTGGTAGAGCGTGAGCTCGGCGGTCATGACCGCGCCCGAGACCGCATCCTTATCGCGCACCGAACTCGACGTAAGGTAACCGTAGCTCTCTTCGTTGCCGAAGATGAAGACCGGACCGTTCTCCTGCACTTCGAACTGCCGTATTTTTTCGCCGATATACTTGAAACCGGTCAAAACGTCGAAGACCAGGAGACCGTACTTTTCGGCGACCAGCCGTTCCAGTTCCGTGGTAACGATGGTTTTTATGAAGGCGCCCTTTTTCGGGAGGGTGCCCAGTTCCTGCCGCGTCATCAGGATATAATCGAGCAGGAGCACGCCGAGCTCGTTGCCGGTGATGAGCCGGTAGCCCTCCCCGTCGGGCGCCGCGATGCCGAGCCGGTCGGCGTCGGGATCCGTGCCCATGACCAGATCCGCATGCCGGGCTTTCCCGAGGTTGAGCGCCAGCTGCATCGCCGATGCCTCCTCGGGGTTCGGGAATTTGACCGTCGGAAAGTTTCCGTCCGGGTACCGCTGCTCCGGGACGAAGGTGACGCGGATGCCCAGGTCGGCCAGTACCCGTTCAACGGGCATGGCGCCCGCGCCGTTCAGCGGCGTGTAGACCACCGACAGCGTGGCGCCGAGTTCTTTGACAAGATCGGGGCGCAGGGACTGCCCCTTGACCATGGCGAGGAAGGGTTCGTCGACCTCCCGGTCGATCATGACGAGCAGGCCGCGTTTGAACGCCTCCTCCTTCGTGAGCCCGGCGACCGCCCCGGAGAGTGCGCGAGCCTCGGCGATGATGCCGGTGTCGTGCGGCGGGACGATCTGGCCGCCGTCGCTCCAGTAGACCTTGTAGCCGTTGTACTCCGGAGGGTTGTGACTGGCCGTCACCACGATCCCGGCGGTGGCCTTCAGGTGCCGCACCGCGAACGAGAGTTCGGGCGTCGGCCGCAGCGAGGTGAACAGGTACGCGCGGATGCCGTTTGCCGCCAGTACCAGCGCCGCTTCGAGGCTGAAGAGGTCCGAATAGTTCCGGCAGTCGTAGGCGATGACCACCGAGGCGGTCGAAACATCGCGAACGCTTTTCTTTATATAGTTGGCCAGGCCCTGCGTCGCCTTTTTGACGGTGTAGGGGTTCATCCGGTTGTACCCGCCGCCGATTACCCCGCGCAGGCCGCCGGTGCCGAAGGCGAGTTCGGTGAAGAAGCGGTCGTTCAAATCGTCGAAAGATCGTTGCCGGACGAGCGTCTCTACCTGGGTGCGGAAAAAATCATGCTCTTCCAGTGAGATGTATTCGCGGGCTTTCGCCAGAAGTGTCGGTTCATCCATGGTGAATCATCCTTATCGGGCTTATGTATTGAATAGCGGTGGAAAAAAATGGTGACGGTATTGGATTCAAAATAATAAATATGCAGGGGATATAAAATCGATATGTTTCCCGGCTCATTGCCGCGCGAAGGGCGGGTCGTGGAGTACACGCTCTCCGGAAGACCTCATGGCGTTCTACCCGCCGTTGAGACTGAAGTAAAATGTTGCGCCTTTATCCTTTTCCGCCTCTACGTTCACCGTTCCTCCGTGTTTATCGACGATACGTTTGACGATATTCAGACCGATGCCGGTTCCCGTATACCCCTGTTTGGAATGGAGACGCTGAAACGGCTTGAACAGTCGGTCCGCCTGCGACATATCGAAACCGATCCCATTATCTCTGACGAAATAGGTCCAGCAATTGTCCCTGTCCTGCTTGCCTATCTCAATGCGGGCATTTCGATTTTTGAGGTAAATGTCCAGGTGTTATGAATGAAATTCTGAAGTCTTTCTTCCTCCCCTTCGTCCCAATATTCCCGCTAAAGTTTCATCCAAAAGTGCCGATAAAATAACAGGGGAGAGAATCCCCGAAAGGAAGCGGCGGCCATGAGGGTCGAGGGTGTCGGAAAAACCGACGGCATAAGCCGGGTTGCCGGAGGACGGAAGCGGAAGGTCAGGGATGACGGAACAGAGGAGAAATCCGGGGCCGTGCCGGATACGCCGCCGCGTACGAACGATGATCGAAACGGGGAAACGGGCTTGGATGTTACCGGGTAGAGGATAGGTGTCCAGGGGAGGTAGTACGGGGAAGCGGGGTGCGTGTGGTGACGCACCCTTTTTTTATTATGAGCCCGGATTGCCATTCCCCAAAAAAGGCTTCAGCCCTCCGCTTCTTTTGCAAATGACCGCCATCTGCTCACGGCCTTGCCGGTTTTGTCGACAAAGGCGGGTCCGTCTTTAATCCCGTATGACATTAATTATTTGCCAAAGAAGGCATAGGAAAAAAAGCCGGCCACTTTTATCGTTGGGGGTATGGCTTGAATGCTGAACGAAAAATTTTGCACCGGGCCCCGGAAATTGGAGAGGAGTTTGAGGGAGATTTGTTGACATGGCGCAGGGCCGGACGGGTACTGATTTCATGGGGTTTAAAAGATGCCGCTCCGCAGGCCATCAATCCGACCAATCCTTAAATCCGCGTCACCGCGGTTCAAACAATTATGATAAGTCCGAAGGCTTCTCGATCACCTGCTGAAGTTCCGGATCGAGTTTATCCCAGAGGCAGGCATGACTCTCCACAAGGCGGGCAATATCGCCGAGGTCCTTGATTTTCTTGCTCTGTCTTCGCGAAGCGTCTCTCCATGCCTGGATCTTGCCCGTCAGGGTGTCCTCAAGTGAAGCTACGCGCATGAGGATCCCATGGATGTCGGCGGGAACCGACCGCTCGGGGAACGCGCGGTAGAAATCCTCGGTACTGAGCTGAATGCTGATTTTTGCTCGTCCCTTGAAATTGATCGACCAGGGGAATCGTTCCGCCGTGAAGCCGCCCTCCACGAGAGCCTTCACCGCGCTTTCAACCGATTCGGTGGCCACGACAAAATCGACATCCTGCGTAACCATGGGCTCCGCGGCCCAGTGGTTGACCGCCACGCCGCCGATTGCGCACCAGGCGATATCCGCCCGTTCGAGGCAATCAACCATCCGCATCACATCGTCGGTGCCTCCGGCAGTCTGCCAGTCATAGAATTGTTTGGGGGTCATGCCAGCTCCTGGTACCGGTACTCCCGGTTTCGGAAAAATATACTTATTCCCCTAGTATCTCAGTAGCCTGTCTCCCGCCATCGCAACGAGCCCCAGCGCCAGTTCCCCTTTGAGCAGTGCCGAAAGAAGCGGCAGTTTCGACGAGCGGCGGCGGCCAAACCACGTCGTCAGCCAGAAGCCGTGGAGCGGCGCGATGACGCCGAGGCAGACGAGCGCATAGGGGAGGCCGAACTGACCAAGGAGAACCGGGAGGGGAAGCGTTGCCAGGAAAAGGATGCTGATAAAGGTGACGAGGCCGCCGATGGCCCGCCGCGGCAGGGCCGCCGTGGTGACCATGCCGGCCGACCGGTCGCCGGGCTCGTCCTGGAGGTCCTTGACTATTTCACGCAGGGTATTCGCGAGGAAGGCGGCCAGGGCCGGAACGAGGAGGCGGTGAAAGGCCGGGGCGAGAAGACCGCCGTAGAGGAGCGGGTAGGCGACCAGGAGCGAGACGACGATGTTCCCGGCGAGGGGAGTCGCCTTGAGAAAACGCGCGTACAGGAGCAGGAGGGCGAGCGGAACAAGCGTGGCGACGAGGTGGGTCGTGGAGACGCAGGCGGCAACCCCTGCGGAGAGAAACGCCAGGGCGAGGGCGAAGAGCCCGGCCGCGCGCATGCCGATCTCGCCGCGGGGCAGGGGGCGGAGCGGGTGGCTGATCCGGTCGGTCGGCACATCGCGCATATCGTTGACAACGTTCCCGAACGCGGTCGCCGCGGCCGCGGCAATGCACAGGGCGGCGAGTGCGGAAAGGGTGACGGCGGACCGGCCGATCCAGAATCCCAGGCCGACCGTCGCCGCCGCCATCCCCGCGTTTTTCGGGCGGATCAGTGTGAGATAGGGGGTGAGGAATGGCAGAGTTTTAGCCCCGGAGTATTGTATTTTCAGTCGATTGATCGGGATACGGTTCAGTGGTGAAAATAAGTTACTACTCGATAAAGAAGAGTAGATGCGTAGATGGGTAGAAGCGTGGTTCCCCCACCGGAGTCATAATAAAGGAAAATACCTTGCATAAAGAAATCAAGCGCCCCTGGCGACTTCTCGCCATCGTTACCCTTATCGGCCTCTTCCTCGACCTCTGGACCAAGCAGCTTGCCGCACACGCGCTCGCTGACGGGCGCACCGTGCGCTGCATCGGCGACGTCCTGCAACTGGTGCTGACCTACAACAGGGCGGCGGTGTTCGGGATCGATCCGGGCCACCTCATCCCCGGTTTTTCGGTGGGGAAGGTCTTTCCCTTTTTCAACCTGATCGCCGCGGTGCTGCTCATCGTCTACTATCGGTTCCTGCGCCCCACCGACCGTTTCCTGCACTGGGCCCTGGCATTCATTCTTCCCGGCGCGCTCGGCAACATGTTCGACCGGCTGTTTCACCACGGGCGGGGCGTCGTCGATTTCATCAAGGTCGATCTCGGATTCCCTCCCTTCAACCCCTGGCCGATTTTCAACGTGGCCGACTCGTGGGTCACCATCGGCATCGTCCTCATGATTGCGAGTTTTCTCTTCGAAGGAGAGCGACGGAAGCATGCCCAGCCGAATACTCCCGCACCGACCGAAACGCACTAGGCCCGTGTCCGTCACGCCCGCCCTGTCAGGCCCGATCGCGGCATGATCGTACCGGCTTTACCCGTTGAATGTATCGTGCCTTCCGAGTGCGGCGGCCGGCGGCTCGATGTTTTCCTGTCGGGCGTCGCCGGCGGCGTCTCCCGTTCGCGGCTGCAGAAGCTTATTGCCGGGGGAGGCGTGCTGGTAAACGGAAGCGTCGCGCGGAAGAACCATCGCGTGAGCGGGGGGGAGATGGTCCGGATGGCCGGCCTCGACCTCATCGACCCACCCCGCGAACTGGGTGCGGAAAACCTGCCCCTGTCGGTGCTCTATGAGGACGGGTCCTGCCTCGCGGTCGACAAGGCGTCCGGGGTCGTGGTGCATCCGGGAAACGGCAACCGGACCGGCACGCTCGTCAATGCGCTGCTCTACCATCTGGGCCGGAACCTTTCCGAGGGGTCGCTTCCGGAGCGTCCGGGCATCGTCCACCGGCTCGACAAGGGGACCTCGGGCGTCCTGCTCATTGCCAAAACCAACGCCGCGCACGCCGCACTGGCTCGCGCCTTCGCCCGCCGGGAGGTGAAAAAGGAGTATCTCGGCTTCTGCCTCGGCGTGCCGTCCGAGGCCGCCGGCACTATCGACATCCCCCTGGCGAGAAGCCGGAAGGACCCGCTCAAACGGGCTCCCGACCGCCGGGGGAAAATCTCGGTCACCGAATTCAGCCTCCTGGCCGCCCGGTCGGGGGTTGCACTTGTCAAATTCATGCCGCGGACCGGGAGAACCCATCAGATCCGCGTTCATTGCAGCAACCGCGGTTTTCCCATCCTCGCCGATAGCTTATATGGCGGCGGATCCGGCCGGCTGCCGCAGATTTCGCCCGAGTTCCGCCCCTTTGCTGCCCGGATGCTCGGCTGCTTTGCCCGCCATGCCCTGCACGCCTGGCGGATCACCTTCCCCCATCCCGTTTCGAATGAACCGATAACGGTCGAGGCGCCGCTTCCCGATGATTTCCGGCGAGCTCTGGCGGAGATGGGAGAGACCTGCCAATTGAAGAATATTCTCGCCTGAACAGCGGGCGAACCCGCATTACTCCGTATATATTTATAGAAAGAGGCTCCAAACATGGTTTTCGCCTCTTGAAGAGAGGAAAAAAGATGGGCACGAGAATCGCAGTGCGGGTCGGTTGCAGGGGTACGATCGCAGTCGGTTTCCGTTTTCCGCTCTTTTGCGCCGCGCTTCTCCTTTCGACCCTGGGTTTGCAGCCCCTGATCGAGCGGGCTCAGGCCGGGCCGGCCGACGATTCCGTGCTCGTGAGCAATGCCGAGTGGAGCCCGGTGGGCGCCTCGATCGTCCTGGACAGCCCCGCGGTATCGAGCGTGCTCGGGGGGCTTCTGACCATTGCCGACAGCTCTTCGACCGCCCGGTGGAAGTACGATATCTCGAAATTCCGCCTGTTTCGCTGGATGCAGGACCACTGGCTCGAGTATGCGGACAGCCGGTGCGACTCATTTGCCTTCGTGCCGGGGCGCGTCATGTGGCTCAAAACCGGTCCTTCGATGAAAAACCTCGCTATCCTCGATCTGGGGGGCGGCGATTCGCTTATGCAGCCGGACACGATCCGGATCGCGCCGCAGGGGTGGGCGGATTTCTGCATCCCCTACCGGTTCAACGTAAGGCTGTCGGATATCTTTGCCGCAACCGCGGCCGCGGGTCAGGATTCGGTGGAGAACTACCTTTTTCTCTTCAAGTGGGCTTCGGTACTGATGTCCGACTCCACCTCGTTCCAGTATCGGAGCACCCCCTGTTACCTGCCCGCGGTACCCGGCGTCGACGATGTCGATACGGTGCTGGGGTACGGTATAGAGAACGGCAATGTTTTTTCGATCTATAACGCCCGCCTTTCGGATACGATCGGCCTCATCATCCCCAGGGTAGCCGCAGCCGGAACCGCCAAGCGGCTGCTCGCCGCGCAGCCCGACGCGGGGTGGACCGTCGGCGTCAATGCCTCAACCATTCAGGGGAGCCTGAGCCCGGTCTATTGCGCCTACACCGCCGGAGGCTCGGGAACACGATTCTACCCCTCTCCGGCCCGGTGGAGCCCGGTGAGCGCCGGGGTGATGGATGAGAGCGGCAATGCGGTCTACGGGCATGCGCTGACCCACACCATCGAGGGGGGCGGTCACACCTTTGAGATAGTTTTCGAGAATTCGCAGGACAGGGATGTTGCGGTCGTCTGCAACGCGATTCCGATCGCCGGGATTGCAAACGGCATGACCGTATCGCTTATCGATCCCGCCACCGGCATCGTTCAGGGCGCCGGGGGGAGCATCACCGTTTCGGTTCCGGCCGGCGGCAGGATCTATCGACTGCTTGCCGTTGGAAGCGCCGGTTATGCGCGCGCGGTGATCGCCGGCATCCCGCAGGGGGATTTCAGACTGCTGCCGGTGCGGCCGAACCCGGTGCGCGGCCGGGCGGTAATCGACTACTTCGTGCCGTACAACTCGATTCAGAGCGTGCGCTGCGAGGTAATCGATGCGCAGGGTCGGGCCGTCTGGACGGCAAACGCCGGAAGCTCGCTGCACCCCGGCATGAATGAGCTGATCTGGAATCCGTCCGGCACGCGAAGGCTCGCTCCCGGCTCCTATCTCGTCCGGCTCAGCGGGCTCGACGGTCGCGGCAACGTCATGGCGCGACGGTTCTCCCGGATCACCCGGCTGCCGTAGATCGCCCCCATCGGCATACCCACCCCGCAATATTCCGGAGCCTCCGGAGTATTTTCAATGCCCCCGAGGAGGATTTCAGGGTTTGCGCCGGATCGTGCGTTTATATCATATTAGTCTTTTTTGCCGCCGCGGTGATGGTATACTGAAATAATATTCGGGAGATCGATGGAAAAAACAGGTGTAGCGCGCGCCCTCATCAGCGTTTCGGATAAAAAAGGGGTTCTCGAATTCGCACGGGGGCTTTCGTCCCTGAACATTGAAATCGTCTCAACCGGCGGTACGGCCGGGCTCCTGAAGGAGAACGGCATCCCGGTCGTCGAGATCGGCGCCTTTACCGGTCATCCCGAGATCATGGACGGCAGGGTCAAGACCCTCCACCCCCGGGTGCACGGCGGGATTCTCGCGGTCAGGGATAATCCGCTCCATCGCGAGCAGATGGCGCAGAACGGCATACGGCCCATCGACATGGTGGTGGTGAACCTCTACCCCTTCGTCGCGACCACCTCCCGGCCGGGGGTGACCATCGAAGAGGCGATCGAGAATATCGATATCGGCGGTCCGGCCATGGTACGGAGCGCGGCAAAGAATCACCGGTACGTTACGGTCATCGTCGACCCCGCCGATTATGGCGGTATAGCGACTGAAATCGAAAAAACCGGCGGAGTATCGCCGCTGACACGGAAGCGGCTCGCCGCCAAGGCATTTGCGCATACCGCATCCTACGATGCGGCCATCGCCGCCTGGCTGGCGAAGGTTTATTCCGACATTTGAAGCATCGAAGCCGTAATCCGGGTGAGGGTTGCCCTCCGCGGGTTCAATGAGTGCATGATTTTCCCTGGGGCACTCCCTGTCGCTGATTTCTCATGAGCATTTACCATAAAGGATATCGCAAAAATGCCGAAGCATCTGGTAGTCGTTGAGTCTCCCGCAAAGTGCAAGACCATCTCCAAGTATCTGGGCAAGGACTATGTCGTCCGGGCCACGATGGGGCATGTCATCGACCTGCCGGAAAAAGAGCTCGGTGTCGAGCTCGATAACGATTTCAAGCCGAAATACACCGTTTCCAAGGGAAAGCGGAAGGTCATCAATAACTTGAAGGAAGAGGCGGCGAGGTGCGACGACGTTTTTCTGGCGCCCGACCCTGACCGCGAAGGGGAAGCCATTGCGTGGCATGTCGCCGAAACGATCAAGGACGACAATAAAAATATCCGGCGTGTGCAGTTCAACGAGATTACCAAGCGGGCGGTGCTTGCCGCCTTCGACACGCCGGAAGACATCGATATGAACAAGGTCAACGCCCAGCAGGCGCGCCGGATTCTCGACCGGATCGTGGGCTACCAGGTTTCGCCGATCCTGTGGCGTACCATCTACCGGGGACTCAGCGCCGGGCGGGTCCAATCGGTCGCGCTGCGGCTGATCTGCGAGCGCGAAGAAGCGGTCCGCGCGTTCAAGCAGAAGGAGTACTGGTCGATCGACGGCCGGTTCAGCGAAGGTGAGGTCGCCTTCTGGGCCAAATTGCTTTCCGTGGACGGCAGGAGGGCGGCGGACATAAGCGATCCGCTCATTCCGGACGAGGCATCGGCAAAGGCACTCAAGGAGCGCCTCCAGGAGGTTGCCTACAAGGTCAGCGACGTGGTGCGCAGCGAAAAGGAGCGCAAGCCCTACCCGCCCTTCATCACGAGCACCCTGCAACAGGAAGCCGCCCGTAAACTCGGGTTTTCGGCGGCTAAAACCATGATGATCGCCCAGCAGCTCTACGAGGGTCTCGAACTGGGCGACCTGGGGGCGCTGGGACTGATCACCTATATGCGTACCGACTCGACGCGCATCGCGCAGGAGGCTCTGGCCGACGCCCGGAAGGTGATCGAGGGGCTCTTCGGGGCCAAGTTCGTGCCGGCTGCGCCGCGTACCTACGGCAAGAAGAAAAACGCCCAGGATGCGCACGAAGCGATCCGGCCTTCACAGGTGGACCTCGCGTTCGAGCCCGACCGGGTGCAGGCATACCTTTCCAAAGACCAGTACCGTCTGTACGACCTGGTCTGGAAACGGTTCCTGGCCTCGCAGATGGAAAACGCCGTGCAGGATCAGACCCGTATCGACATCGCGGGCGGGGGAGCGATCTTCCGCGCCAACGGCAGCATCCTGAAGTTCCCGGGCTTTCTCGCGCTCTACGACGAGACCGTCGAGGAGACCTCGGAGAACGGCGAGGGATCGAATGAAACCCTGCCGCCGATCGTTACCGCTACCCCGGTCTCCCTGAAGGCGCTCTCGGACAAGCAGCATTTTACCCAGCCGCCGCCGCGCTACAGCGAAGCCTCGCTCGTGCGGGAGCTCGAGGACAAGGGCATCGGCCGGCCGAGTACCTATGCGCAGATCATCGACACGCTCAAACGCCGGAAATACGTGACGCTCGAAAGCCGGCGGTTCATGCCGACCGACATCGGGTTTACGGTCAAAGGTATGCTCGTCAAGGAGTTCCCGGAGGTCTTCGACGTCGGGTTCACCGCCGATATGGAATCGAAACTCGACCTCATCGAGGACGGCGAGGCGGAGTGGGTGTCGGTGCTCAAGGAGTTCTACACCCCGTTTTCGACCCGGCTCGAAGCCGTCAAACTGAACATCAAGGAGCTCCGCACCCAGAACCAGGAGTCGACCGACCGGCTCTGTCCGCTCTGCGGCAAGAATAATCTCGTGCTCAAATGGAGCCGCAACGGGAAATTCCTCGCCTGCCTGGGATTCCCGGCATGCAAATACACCGAGACCTACGGCGTCCGGGAGGCCGCGCCGCACGGCGAGACCTGCAATCTCTGCGGCGCGCCCATGGTGGTCCTCTCGATCAACAACCGGAAATTCCTCGGCTGTTCGCGCTTCCCGGAGTGCAAGAACACCAAGTCCCTTTCCACCGGCGTCGCCTGCCCGAATCCCGGATGCGACGGCTCGATCGTCGAGCGGCGGACCCGGAGAGGCAAGACCTTTTACGGGTGCAGCGCCTACCCGAAGTGTACGTTTGCAACCTGGGACCGGCCGGTGAATACCAAATGCGCGGTATGCGGATTTCCGATCATGGTCCAGAAGGAGAACCGGCGCAAGGGGGTGTACCTGAGCTGCCCCTCCTGCAAGGCCGAGGTGGCGATGCCCGAGGCGGCTCCGCTGCTGCCCGGACAGGCTTCCGGACAGGAGTCCCTGCCCGACGAGACGGTGTCGACCGGAACCGACGAGTCCTGACCGTGACGAACGGCGAGCGGGTCGCGGTCATCGGCGCGGGGCTTGCCGGATCCGAGGCCGCGCTTACGCTTGCACGGAGGGGCATCGCGGTCGATCTCTTCGAGATGCGCCCGGGTCGCATGACGCCCGCGCACGCGACCGACCTTCCCGCCGAACTGGTCTGCTCGAACTCCTTCAAATCCGTGGGGCTCCACTCGGCCCACGGGGTGCTCAAGGCCGAACTGGCGATTCTCAATAGTCCGCTCCTCGCCGCGGCGAAGCTGACCGCGGTTCCGGCCGGGTCCGCGCTCGCCGTCGACCGGCTCGCCTTTTCGAAGGCGGTGGGTGCGCTGCTCGCGGGGGAAAGCCGCATCCGCCTGGTTCGCGACGAGATTGCCGCCCCGCCGGACGGGTACGGCGCCTGCATCATCGCCGCCGGGCCGCTGGTCGCGGATTCGCTTGCCGGATGGTTGGGCCGCGGACGGGACGATTCCCTGCATTTCTACGATGCCGTCGCGCCGATCGTTGCGGCGGAGTCGATCGATACCTCGATCGCGTTCTTCGCCTCGCGCCGCGAAACCGACGGCAGCGACTACCTGAACTGTCCCTTCACCGAAGAGGAGTACCGCCGTTTTTACGCCGCCCTGCGGGAGGCCGACCGGACGGTGGCGCACCACTTCGAGAGCGAGCGGTTCTTCGAGGCGTGCCTGCCCATCGAGGTCATGGCGAGCCGCGGCGAGGAGGCGCTCGCCTTCGGGCCGCTCAAGCCGATCGGCCTTACCGACCCCCGCAGCGGCAGGCGGCCCTATGCGGTCTGTCAGTTGCGCACCGAAAACGGGGCGGGCACCTGCTACAACATGGTCGGCTTCCAGACCCGGCTCACCATCCCCGGCCAGAAGGCAGTGTTCCGCACGATTCCGGGGCTTCAAGCCGCGGAATTCCTGCGCTTCGGCAGCATTCACCGCAACACCTACCTCGACTCGCCGGAACTGCTCTCCCCGGACCTCTCCTTCCGGGAAACGCCGTCGGTTTTCCTTGCCGGGCAGCTCTGCGGCGGCGAGGGGTATACCGAGAGTATCGCCACCGGACACCTGGCGGCGCTCTTCGCCGGTGCGCGCCTTACCGGCAGGCAAGCGCCGCCGCCGCCCCGCGAATCGGCCCTGGGCTCGCTGCTGCACCACGTCACCGCCTCGGCGGTCCGGCCCTTTACCCCGTCGAACGTGCACTTCGGCCTCTTCAATCCGCTTCCTGACAACGGGAAGCGAATGCGCCGGAAGGCGAACCGGGAGTTGCTCTGCGGCAGGGCGCTCGCCGCGCTCCGGGAGTGGTCGACAACTTTATAGCCGCCCTCCGCACGAAGTAATTTTCAAGGCTTACTCACTACCGTACTCCACAAAAACCGAATCCCCCTCTCCGTTTCCGGGGGGCTGAAAGACCATCATGGATTCCCCACTCGTTACGATGATCATGCACGCCAGCTGGGCGGCGAAGATCGTGCTCCTTATCCTGCTTGCTTTTTCGATCATCACCTGGTCGATCATCGTGACCCGGGCGCAGTTCATCGGGAGAGCCGCCGGGGGCAACCGCCGGTTCAAGCACCAGTTCGACCGTATCGAACGGCTCTCGCAGCTCGACCGGGTCGACAGGAAGGCCCTCGCATCCCCGCTTGGACGACTCGGCACGGTCGCCCGCGCCGAGTGCAGCCGGATCGTCGCCGACGTGCGGCA
>CAZYYB010000060.1:0-19543 GCA_964651515.1 uncultured Fibrobacteraceae bacterium | reverse complement strand
GGGGGGTGCTCTCCGCGCCGCCGTTATTGCGCGAGGTCAGCGTGAGGCCGAGCACCTTCGAGGCGATCTTCGCGTCGTCGTTGAACATCTCGTAGAAGTCGCCCATGCGGTAGAGCAGCACCGCGCCGGGGTTGCGCCCCTTGATCTCGGCGTACTGCCGCATGAGCGGGGTGAGGTCGCCCCTGGGCTCGGGCGCTCCGGGGGTGGTTTCGGTTTCCGGTACGGGGGACATAAGCTATAGAAATTATAATCTGCTGGGGTGGGGAGGGGGAAACAGGAGAGGGAAGGGATAAAAGGCGCGATGTCGCCGGAAAGGACTGCGGCCGCGCGCAATGTTTCAAAAGAATAAAGACCGGCTTCGTCAAATGAGTCTGACGAGGCGGGATTGTCCCTGTGGTCGGGTTCCCGAATCGGTTTGTTCATCCCCTACGGTTTAAATGAATAATGCCGTGCACATGATAGGCATAACGCAAAATTCGTCCCACCGGTTCATTCAGGGAATTCTGCTCATCGGGTTCCATCCCACCCGGCAAAGCTTCCTCGAATTATTTGCACCTAAAACGCATTTTAAAATCCGATGGGCAGGGCAATATAAAAACCGATATCCGAATAAAAGGAGATGCAGAGGTTATGATTTTCCGGCTTTCCCAGAAAGTTGCTGCAAAAATTACGGTATCGTATATAGAAACCTTACCGAGAATCGCTCGATAATTGCAGCCTGGGCGACGGATCGGCGCATCATCGGTTCCATGAACGACCAGGTCAAAATGGCCAGGTTCGGCCTCGATGATGGGATGCCCCTGGGCGAGCTTATAAGAAACCTCAACGAGAACCCCTTGAGCTATTTAAAAGAGCACTGCTTTCCGAAAAAGGCATTCCTGAGCTTGCAAGAGGGAGAAGCGGACGAGATCACGTCGCCGACAGCGGTCAAGAATCCGATAGCGCCGCCGATCAAGGGGAGACATTTGCGGCTGTGGACTCCGGAGGAGGGGTGAGGACCAGATGCACCGAGTCGTCACCAAATTACGCGACCTCAGGATAGCTCAATCAAGAAGTTTGTGCAACCATGACCCGCAGAGGCACTGAAGCGGAATTTGAACTAACAACAATCGAACGGCTGGCACAACCTGGATACCGCTACCTTCTGATGGTGGGCGTTGGAGAAGGTGACAGGGTTGGTTCCCCCACTGAGGAGAGTAACAACCAACCGACAATCTCTCGCCTAGGCGATCTTCTTGTCCTTTTCCTTCTTCAGCAGGTACGCCGGCGGTTCCTTGCTCAGGACCGAATCGCGGGTGACGAGGATCTCGCGGATGTCGTCCCGGCCGGGCGTTTCGAACATGATGGGGACCAGGATCCCTTCGAGAACGCTTCGCAGGCCGCGCGCGCCGGTTTTTTTGGCGTGGGCGATCTTCACCACTTCGCGCAGGGCGTCCCGCGCAAAGGTGAGACGGATGTCCTCCATGGCGAGGAGCTTCTGGTACTGGCGGGTAAGGGCATTTTTCGGTTCGGTCAGGATCCGCATGAGCGCATCTTCGTCGAGCTCGTCGAGCGCGAGCACCGTGGGCAGGCGGCCGACGATCTCCGGGATCAGGCCGTGGCGGACCAGGTCGTCGGGTTCCACCTTGCGGAGCGTCTCGCCGATGCGATATTGATTTTTGCGCCTGAGCTCGGCGTTGAATCCCATCCGGCTTTCGCCGATGCGCGCCTCGATGATCTTGTCGAGCCCTTCGAACGATCCCCCGCAGATGAAGAGAATGTCGCGGGTGTTCACCTGGATCATGCTCTGCTCCGGGTGCTTGCGGCCTCCCTTGGGCGGAATGTTCGAGGTGGTTCCCTCGAGGATCTTGAGCATGGCCTGCTGCACCCCTTCGCCGGAAACGTCGCGCGTAATCGAGGGGTTCGCGGATTTTCGGCTTATCTTATCGAATTCGTCGACATAGATGATGCCTTTTTCCGCCTTCGCGAGATCGTAGTTTGCCGTCTGCAGGAGCCGCACGAGCATGTTTTCGACATCCTCACCCACATATCCCGCTTCGGTAAAGATGGTGGCGTCGACGATGGTGAAGGGAACCTTGAGCAGACGCGCCAGGGTCTGGGCGACGAGCGTTTTACCCGTGCCGGTCGGCCCGATCATGAGGATGTTGGATTTTTCGATTTCGACGCCGTCGTTATCCTGCTGCGACCGGGAGAGCAGCCGCTTGTAGTGGTTGTAGGCGGCGACGCAGACCCCTCTTTTAGCGCTGTCCTGCCCCACGACGTACTGGTCGATGAAAGACTTCATTTCGGCCGGCGTCGGCAGGGTCTCGATGGTCAGGTCGCTCGGGGGAGCGGCACGGCCTTCGCGCAGGATCTCGTTGCACATGTCGACACATTCGTTGCAGATATGCACCGACGGACCGGTGATGAGCTTTGCCACCTCCTCCGGACTCTTTCCGCAGAACGAGCACTTGACCAAAGGGTAGCGCGGCTTGGTCGGCATCCTACTGCCCCCGTGCCGTCAGGATTTCGTCCACGATGCCGTACGCCTTGGCCTCTTCCGCGGACATGTAAAAATTACGGTCGGTATCGCGATTGATGACCGAGAGCTCCTGACCGGTATGCTTCTGAAGGATCTCGTTGAGCGAAGTCTTGACATGCACAATTTCACGCGCATGGATCGCGATATCCGCCGCCTGCCCGCCCGCCCCGCCGATAGGCTGGTGGAGCATGATCCGCGAATGCGGGAGCGCATAGCGCTTTCCCTTGGTTCCGGCGGCGAGAAGGACGGCGCCCATGCTTGCGGCCTGGCCGATGCAGATCGTCGACACGTGCGGCTTGATGAACTGAATGGTATCGTAGATGGCGAGCCCCGACGAAACGATACCGCCCGGCGAATTGATATAGAGGGTGATATCCTTCTCCGAATCCTCGTATTCGAGGAAAATGAGCTGTGCCATGACCAGGTCCGCGATCGTGTCGTCGATATCGGAACCGAGGAAAATGATCCGTTCCTTCAGCAGCCGCGAGTAGATATCGTACGAACGTTCTCCGCGGCCGGTCTGTTCAATTACCATGGGGATGAGAGGCATAGGTCTTTCCCGCAATCCTTTCAAAACTATTATTTATATGCTTCGACGGGCAGATTCGTCGGGCCCGTACTATAAATTTACTTTTCCCCGGACCCGGGAAGCTCGACAAGAAATTCGAGCGTCTTTTTTTCCCTGATTTCATCGCGGATCTTGAGGGTCGTGCCGTTTGCCCGCAGCCGCTGCTTGAGCGCATCGAACGGCTGCCGGTAGTAATCCGCGAGTCTTTTGATCTCGGCATCGACCTCGTCCTGGGTAGCGGCGATCTTCTCTTTGTCGGCAATGAAATCGATGATCCGCTGGCGCTTGATCGACCGGACGGCGACATCATGGTAGCGGGCATCGATCTCCTCCCGCGTCGGCTCCTTCTCACCCTGGCGCAGCTGTTTCCGCGCCTCATCGGCCATGTAATCCAGGAACATCTCGATGCGCGACGGAGGGACTTCGAACGGGTTGTCCCGGATAAGCGTTTCGATCGCCGAGCCGTAGGCTTCCTTCTTCGCCTCTTCGAGTGCATCGCTTGCGAGTCGTCCGCGAAGATCGTCGCGCAGTGCCTCTTCGGTGTCAAAATTGCCGATCTTCTGCAGGACCGAGGCGACTTCCGGAACGATCTTCTCCTGCACCCCGGTGATCTTGACGATGAACTCACCCTGCTTCCCCGCCGCCTCCTTTTCCGCATAATCCTTGGGAAACTTCACGGAAAGCTCGACGATCTCTCCGGCCGCATGACCGATGAGCGCCTTGTCGAAATCCTTGAGACGGTGCTCGGCACCGAGTTCGACCGGGTAGGTCGGGTTCTTCACGTCCGAACGCTCCTGCCCGTCGATGACCACCCTCTGGTACTCGATCCTGATGTAGTCACCCTTTTTCGCCGGCCGGTCCACCGCAGTATATTCGGCGAAACGGTCCAGCAGGTCCACGATCGCGGCATCGATGTCGGCATCCTTGATCTTCTTCGGCGCGACCTTGATTTTAAGCTTCCGGTATCCCTCGATCTCGATCGCCGGATCGATCTCCGCTTCGATGGTGAAGGTCAGGGGGTGCCCGGCTTCCGATTTCAGGTCGCGCACCACCCCCCGGCTGATGGGGAGAATGGCATGATCGTCGCACGCCGCCTTGAAGCTCTTCTGAATCAGCTCCTCTACGGCATCGGCCCTGATCGCCTCGCCGTAGCGCTGCTTCACCAGTGCAACGGGAACCCTGCCGGCCCTGAATCCGTCAAGCGTGAGGTCCTTTTTGATTTTCGCTAATTTTTCTTCGAACAGGCCGGCCAGCTCCTCTTCCGGGACTTCGATATCCATTACCCGTTTCCAGGCTTGCGGCTCTGAAATAGTTACCTTCACGTGGATGCATCCTCCTCAGCGTAACTCGCGTTACCTGGTTATACAGACGTTTGTACTGGCTCCCCGCACCGGAAGCCCGTGAGTCCCATTCCCTTGATACTGCGGCTTCGAACGGCACCGTCATGCGAGGAGGGGGACTTGAACCCCCACAGGTTTCCCTACCAGATCCTAAGTCTGGCGCGTCTGCCAACTCCGCCATCCTCGCAGCATGCCCTGCGTCTTTAAGGCCGCAAACCTTTTAAAATACGTGATTCGGGGGAGGGGGTTCAATCGCACCCCGAAAATAGGGCACGCCGGCAAAACAGTGCCCTGCATTTCGATTATTTTTCAATGCTATGAAAATTACTCCCGATTCACGCGCAAAACAGAAATTTGATAGAAATTCGGTGTGCGATTGCTGCTTTCGGCCGACGCCCGATTGCCTCTGCAGCAAAATACACGCCATCGAAACGCGGTTCAAGGTCGTTATTCTCCAGCACCCGCAGGAGCAGCTCAAGGTACTCAATTCCGCCCGGCTCGCCCATCTGCTGCTCAGGAACAGCCGGATTTTTGTTGGTCTCTCCTGGCCGAATTTCAAGAAGGTCGCCGGACCGGAGGAGAACCCCTCGGCCTGGGGGGTGCTCTACCTCAAGCCCGATGAGGGCGAAAAGGGGGGGGCTTCAGCCGCACCCCTTACCGTTTTCAATAGGAAAAAACAGCCGGTCGGGGATTGCGGCTTCCTGCGCGGAATCATCGCGCTGGACGGGACCTGGAAACAATCGAAAGCGCTCTGGTGGCGGAATGCCTGGCTCCTGAAGCTCAACCGCATCAGCCTGAACCCCGGTCACCCTTCCCTGCGGCCGCAGGTCAAAAGCGAAGGTCTCTCGACCATCGAGGCGATCTCATTGGCACTGGACCATCTTGGGGAGAGGAGAGAGGTCGGGGAGGCATTGAACAGATATTACAACGAATTGATTATCCGGGGACCCGTTATTTCGCCCGAATCATCACCAGCACCATCTTGAAAGGCCCCTTCGCCGCCACCGCATGAGGCTTGTTTGCCGGAAGAATGATCTGCCTGCCGGCCGTGACCTCAAAACCCATCCCCTCGATGGTGAATATCCCCGTGCCGTCGATGACCTCGGCCAGCGCGTCGAAAGGGGCCGAATGGGTGCTCAACCGCTGCCCGTCATCGAAGGCGAAGACCGTTACGGTCCCTTCGTTCGCATCGATGATGGTCCTGCTGACGACCGAGCCCTCCTGATAGCCGACAAGGTCGCCATAAAAGAACGGGGAGGCGATCAATTTTTGATCCGTCCCTTTTCGTTCCTGATTTGGCATGCCTTCCTCAGGGGAGAAACAGCGTTTGCCGTGCGGCTTCTATCCCATTGACCCGGGCCCGGAGGAAATAGATCCCCGGCACGTGCGAGGGGAGATAAAATTCCGCGATACCCGCCTCGGATCCGGACCCGATCAAATTTATTTTTTTTCCGCTCAGTGAAAAAAGTTCCAGGGAGACCGCACCCGGCTTTAAGCCTGAACAGTAGATTTTTCCGTTACCGGACGCGGTTATTTTCACCTCGGATGGTGCCTCGATCCGGGTTTCCTGATGAACGACCCCGGCGGCGGTGACGATATGGTTCCCGATAAGCTCAAAATTGTTAATGAGGGGAGTGGGTCGGGATTGGGTGATGATCAGGCGAGCCCTGGAAGCGGGAACCGGACTCGACAACTGAATGATCCGCTTATACCCGATGGTGGTCCCGCCGCTGAATGAGGTGGTCCATTTTGTGCCGTTATAGGTCTGGATGTTGAAGGCGCCCACCCGCTGGCCGAGGGGAATATATTCCTGGAGAACGAACATCCGCAGCGTGTCGAGCCTGGGGAGAGTCACCGTCAGGGTGTCGGGATGATTGTACGCGAAGCTGTCCGGAGCCCAGTAGGTGTTATACCCCGTGTCGATGGCCTGGCCGGGACCGAAATCCGCCGTATCGCCGCCGAGTACGCTGCTGGCCTGTGCGGTCGCCCCTGGCGACAGGTTCATGGCGTAAATGCTGTCGACCCACCCGTTGAATTGTCCGAGTACCTTTATTGACGCTGAATCGATGAGCCCGGTTGGATTGGGTGCGACATTGTAGAGCCCCACGCCGGCGCGGCCGACCGAGGTCAGGTAGATGCTCTCGATCTGCGAAGCGGTTTCGATGGGAGTGTTATTGTAAAACCATAAACCCTGAAGGGTGACATCCGCTTCCTGCGGCTGCCAATGGGCGGTGTCGCTCACGACCATGCCGGTGCCGGGAACCGGAAAAAAGGCCCAATCCGGATCGCCGGCGTCGCCCGCCTCGTCGCCCGGCCAGCGGAGTTGTATGTGATGGGTGTCGCTCGGCCAGAAGCCCTGGAAGGCCACACAACCCGGCTGCAGCGTGGTAACTTCCGAATAGATATTCTGCCAATCGGCGGTAGTCAAACTCATGCTGTCGGATCCGTTGCCGTCGAACCACACCTCGTCGACGGTCCCATAGTTTGACAAGCACTCCCGCAGCTGGGCCTCATAATAAAGGGCATAGGTTGGATAAGCTGCCTTTTCAGCTGCAGATGCCCAGTGCTTATAGTGCTGGTCCCAGACCGAAAGGTAGACCCCGAACCGCAACCCGGCGGCATGGAACGCTGCGGCGATCCCTTTGACAATATCGCCCTTGCCGGCCAGCCAGGGAGCAGAAACGACGCTGTAGCGGGTCGTCGCCGTCTGCCAGTTGCAATAGCCCTCATTATGCTTGCAAATCAGCACGATCCCCTTGAATCCCCCTGCCTGGGCCGCGGAGACCCATTCCGCCGGGTTAAATCCGACGGGATTGAAAAGCGTGGTATCGACCGGGTTCCCGTTTGCATTATTGGTTCCGGTGAAGGTCTGCAACCCGAAATGCGTGAAGAGAAGCAGTTCCGCCTTCTGCCAGGCAAGCTGGTTGGCCGAGGGAACCGGAGCCACTGCGGACGGCGCCGAAGCCGCAAAGGTCATTGCCGACAGGGTAAGCATAATGCCGCACATCCGGACAATCCCGGATTTTACCTGGTTATAAAGTTTCATTACCGCCCTCCTCGTTGCAGGTACAGGATATAAATTATTCTCCGGTTAAGGGCCCTGTCAATTTAATTCTGCGGCGGCGGGGTGCTGCGCAGGGCACGGGGGCATAAAATTTTCCGACGCGGCTCAAATTGTCGGGCCCTGCTTTCCGAAACCGTTCACCACGGCCCCTATCCGACGCATCGCTTCCACGCCGTTCTTTTTCTGCAGCATATTGCCGGTGACGATGACATCCGCTCCGGCTTCGAGAATCGCACGAGCGGTTTCGGCGTCGCGGATGCCGCCTCCCACGATGAGCGGGATATCGATGAGCTGCTTCACCTTCCGGATCATCTCGCCGGGAACCGGCTGCGGCGCTCCGCTGCCCGCTTCGAGATAGACCACCTTCATTCCCATGTACTGCCCGGCCAGGGCGTGCGCGGCGGCGATGTCGGCCTTGGCCCGCGGCAGCGGCCGGGTGTTGCTCATGAACTCGACCGAGCTCACCGTCCCGGATTCGACGAGCATGTAGGCCGTGGCGATGGGTTCGATCCCCAGCTTCCGAATGATGGGCGCCGCCTTGACGTGTTCGCCGATGAGGTTCACCGGGTTGCGGCCCGAGATGAGCGACAGGTAGAGCAGTGCATCGGCATGGGCGGAGAGCTGCGTCGCGTCGCCGGGGAAGAGAATAACCGGGATGGAGAGGTTCCGGCGGACGCTCTTGACGAAGGCATCGAACGAGTTGTTGTGCAGCAGGCTGCCGCCGACCAGGACCGCATGGGCGCCGCCCGTACTCTCGGCCGCTTTCGCGATGCGGGATGCCTCGCGAAGCGAAAAGTCGTCGGGATCGAGCAGGACCCAGTACTGCCGGGCGCCCCTTCCAACGTCCTTGAGCAGGGCATCGAGAACCATGAGCCGTTTCATCGGGCGGCCTTTGCCTTTTCAGCGATGATGCGTCTCGCCTCGTCGAGCGCCGCGGCGAGACGAGCCGGTTCCCTGCCGCCCGCCTGCGCACGGACCGGGGACCCGCCCCCGCTTCCCGATACGATGACCGAGGCGGCCTTGAGGATCTCTCCGCAGTGGACCCCGTGCTTGACCGCGAGGCTTCCGGCGCAGGCGGCGAGCATCACGGCGCCGTCGGCGACGCCGCCCAGAACGACGATCGCGGCATCGAGTTTCTGCCGCTTGACGGCATCGGTTATCGCATTGAAGACGTCGTTGAAGTTCTTCTTATCGGTCTCGCCCAGATTGCAGACATCCCACTTCAGGAGCCCCTCCCGCGCCAGGGCGGCTTCGAGAATGAGTGCCACCTTTGCCTGTGCCCCTTCGGCGGCAAGCGCGGCAAGCCGGGTCTGCAGGTCGGCAGCTTTGTCGATCAGGGTACCGAGCCGTTCGATGAATGTCTCGCGGTTGCACTTCAATAGCACCGACGCCTGCGACAACTGCTCCTCGCGGAGGGAGAGCAGCCGGCAGCTTTCGAAACCCGTGATCGCCTCGATGCGACGCACGCCGGCCGAGATGCTCGTCTCCTCGACGATGTGGAAGAGGCCGATCTGCCCGGTGGCGCCCACATGGGTGCCGCCGCAGAGCTCCTTGGACACCGCGCCCATGGTGACGACGCGCACCGAGTCGCCGTACTTTTCACCGAAGAGTGCCGTGGCGCCCTCGCGTTTTGCAGTATCGACATCCTTGATCTCCGTGGTCACGGCCATATTTTCGAGGATCCACCCGTTGACGATATTCTCCACCCGGGCAAGCTCTCCGGCGTCGAGCGCCTTGAAGTGGGTGAAATCGAACCTGAGGCTCTTGTCGTCCACCCGGGAACCCGACTGGCTCACATGGTTGCCGAGCACCGTGCGAAGCGCGGCCTGCAGGAGATGGGTCGCGGAGTGGTTGCGCCGGATTGCGGCCCGCCGCTCGCCGACGATTGATGCCGAGAGCGGTCCGGACAGGTCGTCCCGCACGAGCACCGCATCGGCGGTTGCCCGGTGGATCACGAGGTCGTTCCACTTGAGCGTATCCTCGATCCGCAGGGTCTTGCCCGAAGCGGTCGTCAGGATGCCGATATCGCCCACCTGGCCTCCGGAAGAGGCATAGAACGGCGTCGAACCGAGAATGAGCAGGTAAGCGGTCCTGCCGTCCTCGCGTTCGAGCACTTTGTAGCGGCAGACGGAAACCATCGCCTCATCCTTTTCATAGCCGAGAAAGACGGTGCCCGAACAGGGAGCGATTTCGATCCAGCCCTCGGGCGAGAGACCCGTTTCGTCGGCCTTGCGTGCCTCGCGGCCGCGCGTCTTCTGCTCCTCCATGGCCCGCTCGAAATCCGTTTCATCCACGGAAAGGCCCTTTTCGGTGGCCATGAGGCGGGTAAGATCCATGGGAAATCCGTAGGTGTCGTACAGGGCGAAGACGTCGGATCCCGGGAGGGCCGTCTCACCGCGCTTGACGCACAGGTCAATCATGACGCCGAACTTCTGGATCCCCTGTTCGAGCGTTGCACCGAACCGCTCTTCCTCCGAGCGGATCACCTCTTCGACATAGGCACGGCGCTCCTTTATTTCGGGAAATGCCTCGCCCATGAGCGTTTCGAGCGGTTCCACCATCCGGTAGAGATACGGCTCGTTGAGCCCGAGCTCCCTCCCGAACCGCGCGGCACGGCGCAGGAGCCGGCGTACCACGTAGCCCCTGCCCTCATTCGAGGGAAAAACCCCGTCGGTGATGGCGAAGACCAGCGAGCGGATATGGTCGGCCGCGACCCTGAACGGTGTTCCGGCCGCGCCCGGATCGTAGGCTCTGCCGCTGATGGTTTCGAGGCTCGCGATGATGGGCCGGAAGAGATCGGTGTGATAGTTGGAATCGACTCCCTGGAGAACCGCCACCACGCGTTCGAACCCCATGCCGGTGTCCACGTGCCTGGCGGTGAGCGGCAGGAGGTTGCCGCCTTTTTCCCGGTTGTACTGCATGAAAACGAGGTTCCACAGTTCCCGGTACCGGGCATTTTCGCCGTTTACCCCGGCGACGGGATCGGCGAATGTCGCATCCCGGGTGGCTTCGTCGCCCATGTCGAAGTGAATCTCCGAACACGGCCCGCACGGACCGGTTTCGCCCATCTCCCAGAAGTTGCTCTTGTCGCCGAAGGGCATGATGCGGCCCGGCGCGATATCGGTCTGGCTCCGCCAGAACCCGGCCGCCTCGTCGTCGTCCTTGTGCACCGTGGCAAAGAGCCGGTCTTTGGGCAGTTTCCACACCTCGGTGAGGAGCTCCCACGCCCAGCCGATCGCTTCTTTTTTGTAATAGTCGCCGAACGACCAGTTGCCGAGCATCTCGAAAAAAGTGTGGTGGTAGTGGTCGCGGCCGACCTCTTCGAGATCGTTGTGCTTGCCCGATACGCGCATGCACTTCTGGGAGTTTGCCGCCCGCCTGAGGCCGCGCGGATTTTCGCCGAGAAAGATCGACTTGAACTGGTTCATGCCCGCATTGGTGAAGAGCAGCGTCGGGTCGTCCGGCGGGACGACGGGAGCGCTGCGGACGAAGGTGTGGTCGCGGCTCTGGAAAAAGCCGATGAAGTCGTTACGAATCTGGCTGGATGTTTTCATAGGGCACGGGTCGGGGATGAGGTTGAGGGAGCGCTGCGGGAGTGCCCGGCACTCCCGCGATCATGGGATCTCTGGACGGCAATGGTCATCGGTGAGGAACGCGTGCTACTCTTCGGAGGGCTCCTCGGGCACCGGCATAGGGTGCGCAAGGGGGCCTTTGCGGATTGCGCTCTTCTCCCGCACCTTTTTCTCAAGATCTTCGAGAATATCGCGGTGGGCGATGAGAAAATCCCGGGCCTTCTCCCGGCCCTGCCCGATACGTTCGCCGTTGTAGGAGAACCAGGCGCCGCTCTTCTCGACGATCTGCATCTCGACCGCGAGGTCGAGTACATCGCCTTCGAAGGAAATTCCCTTACCGTAAAGTATATCGAACTCCGCGTCCTGGAACGGCGGGGCGACCTTGTTCTTTACAACCTTGGCGCGCGTCCGGCTGCCGATGACCGCTTCGCCGTCCTTGATTGCGGCGATACGCCGGATGTCGATGCGGACCGAGGCGTAGAATTTGAGCGCATTGCCGCCGGTGGTCGTTTCCGGGTTGCCGAACATGACCCCGATCTTCATGCGGAGCTGGTTGATGAAGATGAGGATGGTATTGGATTTCGAGAGAATGCCGGTGAGCTTGCGCAGGGCCTGCGACATGAGCCGGGCCTGGAGCCCCATGTGGCTGTCGCCCATCTCTCCTTCGATTTCGGCCGCCGGCACGAGCGCGGCGACGCTGTCGACCACGATGATGTCGACCGCACCGCTGCGGATGAGGGTGTCCGCGATTTCGAGCGCCTGCTCGCCGGTATCGGGCTGCGACACCAGGAGGTTGTCGATGTCCACGCCGAGATTCTTCGCATAGGTGGCGTCAAAGGCATATTCCGCATCGATGAGGACGGCAATGCCGCCTTTACGCTGCGCGTTGGCGATCGCATGTAGGGCGAGCGTGGTCTTGCCGGAGGATTCCGGGCCGAACACCTCGATGACCCGCCCCTTGGGCAGGCCGCCCACACCGAGCGCCAGGTCGAGCGAGAGAGCGCCGGTCGATATGACAGGAATATCGGTCTTGAGCCCCGCGGTTCCGAGCCGCATGATCGCCCCCTTGCCGTGCTGCTTTTCGATCTGGCTGACCGCCTGTTCGATTGCCGCACTCCTGCCGTGATCGTCGCGGCCTTCATCCGGGGCTGTACCCTTTTTCGCCAT
Source organism: uncultured Fibrobacteraceae bacterium (assembly GCA_964651515.1). Taxonomy (GTDB): domain Bacteria; phylum Fibrobacterota; class Chitinivibrionia; order Chitinivibrionales; family Chitinispirillaceae; genus BOG-1184. The sequence continues at coordinate 7,311 of CAZYYB010000060.1, read as the reverse complement.
GGCCTGCTCCTTTTCAGATTTATTACTTACAATATAGTGGACGAGTGGAAGTCCTAAAGATAAAACATGGCGGGAGATAAAAAGAAGGGAAGCAAAAGCGGAATCCGGGCGTTCCAACTAAAGCCGGCGCACCTCCTGCTACTTCTCCGCGCCCGGCTCCACATGGATCGTCACATACGCCCCCGGGAACGCCTTCTTGACCGCATTCTCCACCTTGAAGCAGAGGTCGTGCGCCGCGCGGAGGGTGGTGCCGGGGTCCACCTGGATGTGGCAGTCGATCTCCCGGCGGGGCCCGCTTCGCCGGGTGCGGAGCTTATGGTAGCTTCCAATCTCCGGGTAGCCGCGAAGAATCGCTTCGATGACCTCGATTTCGCGGTCCGGGAGTTTCTGATCGGCAAGGTCGGCGATCGAGCGGAGGGTGAGGTCGATCGAGGCGCGCAGGATGAGGCCCGCAACCGCAATGGCGATAAGCGGGTCGAGGAAGACCAGGCGGGTGAAGCGTATGGCGACCAGCCCGAGCATGACGCCCAGCGAGGTGAGGACATCGGCACCCAGGTGGACCGCGTCGGCCTCGATGGCGATGGAGTCGTGCTTCTTTGCGGAATGGAAGAGCGTCCGCGAGACCGCCAGGTTGACGACGCTCGATATCGCCATGACGCCGATACCCCAGTCGAGCTTCACGATGGCCATGGGGGGATGGATGAGCTTGTGGACCGCTTCGGCCACGATGATGCCGGCCGCGAAAAAAATCAGGAGCGCTTCGAAGAACCCGGAGATGTTTTCGAATTTGCCGTGACCGAACGGGTGACCGGTATCGGCCGGTTCGTCGGCCTTGGCAATGGCGATGTAGGCGACGATCGCCGCGAGGAGGTCGATGCTCGAGTGGATCGCCTCCGAGATGACGGCAACCGAGCACATCAGGATACCGGCAACGATCTTCAGGGCGATGAGCGCGCTGTTGGAAACGATCGAAACGAGGACGACGCGATTTTTCTTCATGATATCAGAACAAAATAGCTTTTTGCCCGGCGGCCGGCTACATGAGAACGCGCGCTTCGAGCGAAAAAATATTGTTTACCGTCGGGGATGCGCCCGGCGGCCGGCGGAAGTCGCCGCGATAGGAGCCGTTGATGAGGAACCGCTTTCCCATTTTGACGTCGGCGGTAACGATCAGCTGCTGCGACACCCCGCCCTGGAACCCCCGTGCCATGCGATAATCCTCGTCGCCGCCGAACGGGACGACCGACCAGGTGTACTGCGCCCCGAGGGTGCCGGTCGGCGTCGGCTGGAAGGTGAAGGAGGGGGAGAACTGGTAGTAGAACGTGCTGTCGAAGGAGGTCGATCCCGGCGCCGAGCTGTCGGACTGGTGCGCGAGGCCGCCCACTTCGAGCAGGGTGACGCTGGACCGTTTGGACAGGAGGAACTTCTGGGTCACTTCGAGACGGCGGTCGTAGAGCGTATAGCTGCCGCCGTCGGCCGCGGTATCGTCGTGCGTGACCGCGAGCAGGTCGACGGCCGCGCCCAGGGTAAGGCGCCTGATGACGCGCTGGAGTTCGAACCGCGTGTCCAGGCTCCCCTCCTCGTAGCCGAGAAGCTTGCGATAGTCGGGGGTAAGGGTCAGCCGGCCGGTCAGGAGGTGCAGGGAGTCGTTGTGCGGCGACCAGGCGATCTCCTGGCGGTAGGAGCAGTCGGCATTGAGCACCTGCTCCGCCACCTCGGGCGAACCGAACCATGAGCTCAGGGAGAGCAGTCCCGGCAGGTAGGAGGGGAGGTCGTTCCGGTCCGCGTCCACCTGCTCCTGCGAGGTGAGCGTCCCGTCCCATGAGAGATCGCCGAGAATGCCGCTCGCATGACGGCGCGGCTTATAGGCCCAGGTAACATCCGCGGTCGTCTTCCTGACCCGTTCGTCGGACGACTGGTCGTACACCTGCTGCTGCTGCATGAAGTAATCGCCGGGAATGTGCGGAACGTACTGCGCCGTCGCGGTATCGTAGATGTAGGTGCCCATCCCCTTGCCGGCGAAGATCGGCACCTGCACGTAGGACGAGGCCATCTCGGCATTGGAGGTGTAGTGCTGCCGTGAGGTAAAACCGCTTCCGTTCGGCGTGACCGTGCTGGTCAGGTCGACGAGCATGGTCGTGCTCCGGGCGCCGCCGTAATCGATGGACTGATCGTAGTTCGCCGAGCCGTTGACGCGCCACCCCGGCAGGAACGCATGGTTGATCGACTGTTCCCAGCGAGCCTCGTACCCGGTATCGGTCGTCCCGCTCTGGTTGTCGAGATTTTTCCTCTTCGAAAGGGCCAGAAGCTTTTCCTGCAGGTTCCACGGTAAGAACGCATAGGTGACGCCCGCTTCGTCGAATCCGCTGCCGATCCCCAGAGAGTCCCACCGGTACAGGTCGCGAAAGGTGAGTCCGAAGGTCTGCAGTGGGAACGAGAGCGTCGCGGAACCGCTCTCCTGCCGGCCGAACCCGCGGTCGCCCTCGGCCTCGGTGTGGCGGAAGAACGAACCGCTGTAGTTTACCGAAAAGCGGTCGCCCAGGTGGTACTGCACCGCGGGCGAAATCTTATCGGTAAGGAGCTGCGAGTCGGCGCGGCTCTGGCCGTAGGTGAGCGAGGTCATGAGTCCGGGGAGGATCGTCGCACCGGTCGAGGCATCCCACTCCTGCCGGTTCTGTTCGCTCTGGGCGACGGCGGTATCGTCCCACTGCGACAGGCAATCGTACAGGGAGAGCGGCTGGCCGCCGAACCGGCTGGAGGTGAACCGGTGGTCGCCGGCGATCCAGACCGAGCGCTCCCAGAGGTCTTTCTTTCCAAGGAGGAAGGTGGCGTCGGTGGCGGCCGAGAGGATGTTCTGGCCGGGAAGCGACGAGAAGAGGTTCTTGTCGACCTCCTGGCCCGCAACATCGACCGTCGCCTTGAAGAGCGGGAGATTGACGACCGTTTTTACTTCGGCCGAGGTCGTCGATTGCGGGGCCGGCAGCGGCGCAAGATCGGTAAACCCGCCCGAATCGGCATAGACGTATTCGGCTCCCCGCTGGTCGGTGGAGAGGATCTTATACGGCCCCGGCTGGCCGGCCGGGGCCTGGGTAAAGTAAACATAGAAAAAGTTGTAGATCGAGTCCGGGGCGTTTACCGGATCGTAGGGCGTATACACCCAGATGGAGTCGGTGCCCGAGGTTTGTCCGGGCGGGAGTTTTCTTTTATAGAGCGGCTGGATCTGGCTCTGGCTCGCCACGTCGTTGGGGTTGACCGGCATTGCCGTGGTGGCGAGCGGCGCCGTGTTGCCGGCCGCGGTGAGGGCGGCGATATCCGCACTGGTCAGGTTCAGGTCGATGGTCTGGTTCTTGTTGTCCGCTTCGGACCAGATGACCCCCTTCATCGAAAAGGTGGAATCCGGCGTTGCAATGCCGAACGTGCCGCCGCCGATCAGGCGCTCGTAGTCGAACAGTTTGTACTCGTACTCGAGCTGGATGAGGTCCTCGTTGCGGATGGTATTCTTCGGGGTAAAAGTGACGGTGCCCAGCGAGTAATCGACGAGGTAGTCCTTGTCGCTTCCCTCTTCGAGCTGGTTGCCGTTGAGCCGCACCTTGACCGTGCCGGAGACCGGCATGATCTGGCCCGGTTCGCCGTTGCCGGTCAAGTAGTAGGGCCCCTGGACGCCGTCGGCCCCGTTTTTCGTCTCTATCGCGGTCTTTCCTCCGGCAATCGCGCCGAAGGCTCCCACCGAGAACACCGACCCCTTCGGCGTAAGGTCGAGGGAGATGCCCTTGATTTTCTGCTCTCCGGAGAGCAGCCCGGTGAAGGGCCAGGCCACATACTGGTCGCCGATGATCGAGTGGAACGAGGGATCCTTGATCTCGATGTTGATCATGTCGAAATCGCTGATATCGCGGGTTTCGCCGTCGAGCGAGGAACTCTGGTCGGAAAGGTGGGCGATAACCGTGGTGCCGGGCCGTATCTCGCCGCCTATCCTGACGTCGAGGCCCTGTTCGAGGTTGACCTGCCCCAGCGTGCCCAGCGAGGCGGTGACGCTCTTATACCCGCTGATGGAGAGCTTGTCGCGGGGGGCGGGGCCGGCGGAGGCCGCCGCGGTGTCCGGCCTGAGCGCGGTGTCGTTCAGGTCGAGGTACCGTTTCGGGTAGAGTGCGAAGACCTTCCGGATCCCGTAAAAATCGGTCGTGAAGTGGACGCGGATCGGCATGCCGCTGTCGATCGGCTTTACAAAGAACAGGGTGTTCCGGTCCGGAAAAAAGGTCCAGCGCGGGGCGGGGAGCGTATCTCTCAACAGCACGGTAATTGAGGCCGAGTCCGGGAAGGAGTTTCCTAAAACATAGGGCCCCGCACCCCCATTCCCGATAAGGGTGGTATCGACCACCGCGGCCTCGGAAACAAGAAATGCACAAAATAGAAAAAGGAATATTTTTGAATAAATTATTCGACCCTCTATAGATTTGGGGTTTTAGCATTTCAGCGGCTTGCGACCCTTGCCGTCGCGCGTACAGTACGATTACGCATAGTTATAAGATATAGTTTAGGCTGGTTCGCCCCGAAGGGTGCGCAAGGCTCAAGCCGGGCCCCTAGGCGCTGTAGAGGATGGCGGCGCGCACCCGTTCCGCCGCATCGGGACCGGCGAGGCAGGCGATAATTTCGAGCCCGAAGGGGATGGCGGTGCCGACGCCCCGGCTGGTAATGATCGTGCGGTCCCGCACCACGGGCAGCGAAACGATCGTGGCGCCGGTGAGGGCCGCTTCGTTGCCGGGGTAGCAGGTCGCCCTGAACCCTTTAAGGATACCCGCGGCGGCGAGCACGGTCGGACCTGCGCAGATGGCGGCGCACAGGGCGCCGCGGTCGAAGGTCCGGCGGATGAGCTCCAGAAGCCGGTGCGATGCGGCGAGGTTCCGTGCGCCCGGCTGGCCGCCGGGCAGCACGATCGCATCGAAGGGGTCCGAAAAACCGGCGAAGAGCCGGTCGGCGACCAGGGTGATGCCGTGGGATCCGGTGACCTCGCGCGACTCGAGGCCGAGAACGGTGACCGCGATCCCGGCGCGCCGGAGGAGGTCGATCGGGAGAGTGGCTTCGGACTCTTCGAAGCCGGGGGCGAGGACGGTAATAGCATGAGTTGCAGGCATATACGCTCCTTATTTAAGGTAATGATCCAAGGGGTGATCCCTGCCTATGCAGGCTTAAGCACTACCGCCCCGCTTCGATGATCTGGAACAATGCGGCTGCCGGCGGGGGAACTACGGACCGAAGCATTTTAGTTCCCTCCGGACGAGTAGCATATTCATAAAAATAATTACCACTCGTTTTGCTTGCATTTCGTCATTTTCGGCTCTTCGCGAGCCGTAACTTTTCCGGTTGGCCAACCGGTTTGCTTCCGGTTTTTTTCCCGATGTCCGAAGCCGTCTTCCGGACTGCCGGGCTTGTCGACAGGGGGAAAATCCGGCCTGCCCCGATGCGGGGGGTGTTTCCCGGAGTGAAACGATATCTTCCGCAGACTATTGAATTCCCTCCCTGGAAAGGTTATATTGATCATGGGAGGAGATCATGCCCGATCTTTTCAGCTATACCGATTACCGCCACTATCTCGCCGACTGCTACCGGGAATACAAAAACCGGAACCGTGTTTTCACCTACCAGATGTTCGCGGAAAAGGCCGGATTCCCGAACCGCGGATTTATCCATAATGTCATCACGGGGCAGAAAAACCTCTCGTCGTCGAGCGCGGTCAAGATATCGCAGGCTCTGGAGCTCAACGCGAAGGAGGCAGATTACTTCGAGAATCTCGTTGCCTTCAACCAGGCGAAAACCCTGCGCGAGCGGAACTACTTTTTCGTCAAACTGAATGCCATCAGGGGCAACCGACCGGGGGGAGCGCTGGTCCGCGAAACGCGCCGGGAGCAGTACGATTTCTACTCCGCCTGGTATATCGGCGCCGTTCGTTCGCTCATCGACATGCACCCCTTTAAGGACGACTTTCACCGGCTGGCCCGGATGCTCTTCCCGCCCATTAAGCCCAGGGAAGCGCAACGGGCGGTCATGGTCCTCGAAAACCTCGGTATGATACGGAAAAAGAGGGATGGGTACTATACCGTCTCCGATAAGACCATCACCGCGGGCAGGGAGATCGTGCAGCTCGGGTTGCAGAATTTCCAGCTCCAGACCATGGAGCTGGCGAAAAAGGCGTTCCAGGACCTTCCCAAGGACAAACGCCATATTTCCGGGCTGACGCTCGGCATTTCGGGCAAGACCTACGAGGCGATCTGTCGCGAGATCGATGAATTCCGGTCGAAACTCCTCGCCCTCGCCGAAGCCGACGACGAAGCGGACGCCGTGTACCAGGTCAATTTTCACCTCTTCCCCATAGCAAACGTAAACCATTGAGGGTGCAGTGATGAACCGAAAGCTGTTCCGAATACTCGCCCTTGCGGCCGCCGGGCTCCTGCCGGTACTGCACTGCACCGCCCCCAACGGCGGTACCGGCTCGCAGATCCCGAACTCCGCCATTTCCGGCGTCATTTACAACGCGAACGGTACGCCTGCGGCGGGCGCCACGGTCCGTTTTTACCCGGTCGACTACAACCCGCAGAGCGGGAGCCTGGGCAAGGTTACAATGCTCGCCGCCGTCGCCTCGAAGGACTCGGTCACGACCGACGCCTCGGGCCGGTACACCGCGATGCTCGACTCGGGCAGCTACAACCTGCTCGCCTCGGGCGACACAACATTAGCCTTCCAGGACTCGCTTCTCGCCCGCAAGGGCGATACCGCCCATCCGGCAGACACGCTCAGGGCGCCGGGAGCGATAAAAGGAATGATAAAAATGCAGGGCAGCGACCTGCCCACCACCGTTTTCATCATCTTCATCGGTACCGGCAGCGTCGACGTTCCGCAGGATTCGACCGGGAATTTCCTCATCCGGAACCTGGCCCAGGGGAGCTACCACGTCCGCTTCCTCAGCACGCTCGATAAGTACACTCCCCTGGATACGAATTTGACCGTGACGGCGGGGAAGGTCGATACGCTGGCGCAACCGATACAGCTGCAGTATACCGGGATACCGGTTCCGGCGGGACTCCGGATCCAGTACGATACCACTATGCAGGTCGTGACGCTCATCTGGAACAAGCCGACCACCGGAAGTCCGATAAAGGGCTACGAGGTGTACCGCAACAATGTCGCTTACAACGCCCTGCCGCTTGCCATAAATGCGCAGATCGTGACCGATACGGTCTACCATGACAGCACCGGGGTGCAGGATTCGAGCTATGCGTATTATGTGGCGGCGGTGGATACGGGGAATGGGGTGGG
>CAZYYB010000059.1:0-19951 GCA_964651515.1 uncultured Fibrobacteraceae bacterium | reverse complement strand
GGGGAAACCTCGCTTTGCGGGTTTCCCCTGGCCCAAGCCTCCTCGCCCGCAAGACGGGCTTGCGGGGTCTTTGGCGCACCCCGCTTCCCCTCCACGCCGACGGCTCACTTTCCGTCATCGGACGAAATCCGGCGGCGATAACTGCGGGAATGGCATGATTTTTCTGGACATCCCTGAGAAACGACCCGAGAGAATTCCACTATCTTTTTTAAAATCACCCCTATGGGATTAAAATAATTTAATTTTTTTCTCGCCTAAACGCTCCCCGTCTCTTATAATATAGGGCATCATGCAGAGGACTTTCGACGATACCGCGAAGGAAGAGATCAGGAATCGCGCCGATATTGCCGCCATCGTCGGCAGATACGTCAAGCTCAAACAATCGGGCCAGACGCTCAAGGGACTCTGTCCTTTCCATAAAGAGAAAACGCCTTCGTTTCATGTCAACCCCGTGCGCGGTTTCTTCCACTGCTTCGGCTGCGGCAAGGGCGGGGACGTATTCACCTTCCTGCAGGAAATCGAAGGAACCGGCTTTCCGGAAGTGCTGAAAATGCTCGCCGAGGAAACCGGGGTGACGCTCCCCCGCGGGCTTCCCGCCGCCTCTCCGGACGCCGATTCGCCGGGAGCGGCGCAGGGGCCCTCGCTCGCCAAAGCCGCCATGGTTGACATTCACAAGGCGGCCGCCGACTACTTCTATGCCATGATCCGCCCCCATGCACAGGCGGTTGCCTACTTTAAATCGCGCGGCCTGACCGGCGAAACGGTGCGGGATTTCCGGCTCGGGTATGCGCCCCCCGGATGGTCGTCGCTCATGTCCGCCCTGTCGCCCGGGGGCGTGTCGGCCGACGAGCTCGTCGCCTGCGGACTTGCCCTGAAAAACGCCGAGGGATCGGTCTACGACCGCTTTCGCGACCGGATCATCTTCTCCCTTACCGATCTCTCCGGCCGCGTCATCGGCTTTGCCGGCCGGGGGCTCGAAGCCGACGCAACGCCGAAATACCTCAATTCGCCCGAAACCGCGCTCTACCGGAAAAAAGAGTTTCTGTACGGCCTCAACAGCACCCGTCAATATATCAAGGAAGAGAAGTCCGTCCTCGTAGTCGAGGGCTACATGGATTTTCTTACCCTGTACCAGGCCGGCATCCGCAATGTGGTGGCGACTTCCGGCACGGCGATGACGCCCGAGCACGCCCACCTGCTGATGCGTTTCACCCCCCGGGTCGTCCTGGTTTTCGACGGCGACGAAGCCGGACAGAACGCGGCGCAGCGGGGCGTATTCACCCTGGCCCCCTTCGATCTCGATGTAGCGATCCTCACCCTCCCGCCCGAGGAGGACCCAGACTCTTTTGTCAAGACTCACGGTCCGGAACCTTTCCGCGCCATGGTCGCCGAAGCGCGGAGCGCGAACGATTTCATCATGGACCGCGCCATAGCACAGCACGGGAATAAATCCGCCCGGAGCCAGAGGGCGGTCATCGGACAGCTTCTGCCGCTGTACCTGGCCATGACCAATTCGGTTGCGCGAAGCCGGTTCCGGAAAGACCTCGCCGATCGGCTGGGCCTCGACGAGTCGGTCGTCGAACGGGAGATGCGGCAATCCGGGCGGGCAGCCGCGCCGGAAGAGGCGGGCCGGAAAATCGGCGCCGACTTCACCCACTCGCTGGGGTGGAAATTCCTGCATCTGCTCGTCAGCCGGCCCGATCTTATCGCCGAGACCCGCGGCTACATCACCGCTTCTATTTTTACCGACAGCGAGGCCTCGGATTTATATTCTCTGGTGCTGGACTTCTTCGATGCCCATGGGAATCTCAACGGCATCATCGATGCCGCCCGGGATGCCAGAATGCAGGAGCTCCTGTCATCCATGCTTGCCCGTCCGGCGCTCGAAGAGAACCAGCAGCCCGAACTGGTGCAGCAGATCGTTCACCTGCATAAAAAGTTTCTCATGTCCCGCATGCGGGCCAACCGCATGCTTTTGAAATTGGAAAAAAATACCGACCGTAAATCGGAACTCATGCTTCAGATACAGAACGACATGAAGCAACACCATGATCTGGACGAGAGAGAATGATGCCAAACAAAACGGTTGACCAGGACAGCGGCGAGCAGGTAGACCGCACGACGGCGCGACTTCGTAAACTCGCGGCATTACAGGGATTCGTCACCGAAGCGCAGATCGAAGAGGTTGCGGCTACCTCGGCGGAACGCACGCGGGTCCAGAAGATACTCGAACTGGAAAACATCCGGATAAACTCTTTCGTCAAAGAGAAAGACTCACCGGTCTACGAGCGCCGGCTGCGCAGGATGATCGTCCAGCCCCGCCAGCCCCGTTACGGGGATCCCACCTGGGTCTATCTGAATACGGTGGGGCGGGTGCCGCTCCTGTCGCGCGGCGAGGAGCTCGAATATTCGATGCAGATGGAGTATGCCCAGGGAAAGTTGTTCGATATGGCGTTCCGGTCTCCCCAGGCGCTCGAAAGCCTCTACCATATCGGCGATGAGCTTCGTTCCAACGAACTCCAGAGCATCGACGTGCTCCAGGTGGACGAAGACCAGATTCACGGCGAGGAAGAGATCGAGAACCTGCGCGGCGAATTTTTGAAAGTCGTCTCTCTCATCAAGCGCAAAATGACCGGGATCGCGAACCTGCAAAAGGAGGCGGGCCCCGAGGGTGAGGGCAGCGATCCGCTGGATACGCAGAATAAAATGCTCGATCTCGAAGGTGAAATCGTGGGGCTGTGCCGACGGCTCAACCTCAACACCAAGCAGCTCGAACAGATCCTCGCGCAATTCAAGCAGCATTTGCAGCGCGGCGAAGAAAAAGAGAAACTCGACGAATTTACCCACTGGGAAGACACCCGCAACCAGGCCAAATACGCCATCATCGAAGCCAACGTGCGGCTGGTCGTCAGCATCGCGAAGAAGTACATCATGCGGGGGATGGAGATTATCGACCTGATCCAGGAGGGCAACCGCGGGCTCATCAAGGCGGTTGAAAACTTCGATTATCGTAAGGGGTACAAATTCAGTACCTATGCCACCTGGTGGATCCGGCAGGCGATTTCGCGCGCGATCAACGATAAATCCAAGGCGATCCGCATCCCGGCCAACACTCTCGATCTTGTCAATAAAACCGTCCGCCTCTGCAAGCAATGGGTGGTGGATTACGGCTATGAACCGAGCAACGAAGAGCTGGCCGAGGCGCTCAAAACCACCGTCGGCAAGGTGCAGATGGCCCTCGAGTACTCCATGGAACCGATTTCACTGGACATGGAAATATCGAGCGAGAGCGGAACGACCATCGGCGAGTACATCGAAGACACGAGCGCGGAAGACCCGTCGCTGCGCATGTCGCTGGTCCACCTCCGGGAACAGATCCAGCAGGTGCTCGACTCGTTAACCCCCAAGGAGCGCGAAATTGTGGTCATGCGGTTCGGTCTCGACGACGGGAGGATCAAAACGCTCAAGGAAATAGGCGAATTCTTCAATATTTCCCGTGAGCGCGTCCGGCAGATCGAAACCAAGGCCATCGGCAAACTCAAGCACCCGAGCCGTTCCCGCCAGCTTCAGGCATGGAAAGAGGAGCGGGCCGAAACGTTCAGTACCGACGAGCCGATTTAATTATTTGCTCCACGGCAGGTGTTCGACAGCTATTTTTACCTTTCGGTCTATCGTGGCTCACGTCCCGCGGCAAAACCGCCTCCCGATAGATATTCCGAAGTATTCAATTTCAACGCAGAATTTACACGAAGGCGGTAAACGGTGGCATCAAAAGCGGAAGACATTACCATCAATTACGAAGAAGACGGCGTTCTGGTCGTCAAAGAACTCGATAAGGTCATCCTTTCGAAAAGTGCATGGGCGACCGTGCTCTTCAAGTACGTCCAGTGGGACAAGAGTAAGAACGACTACGGCCCCGAACGCTACTCCATCAGGCGCTATCGCAAGATGGACGACGAATACCGCCAGCAGTCGAAATTCACCATTTCGAGCCGAGAGCAGGCCCACAAACTCATCGACGCCCTGCTTAAATGGATCGGTCCGGAAGGGGAAGCCGAGACCACGGCGGAATAAAGCTTTTTCCTGAACAGGCGTACGATTCCATCAGGCGCATTCAGTGCCTATTTTGATTTTTGTTTCCGCGCGGTTTTCACCGGCCGGCCCGGCACGGGGCGCTTTCCAGCCCGCACTTTCGTTCCCGCCGTTTTTGCCTGAGGCACTGACGCACACTCCTTTTTCCGAAGGACCGGCCTGCCGCGCGGACGTTTGGGTACAGACGGCTCCTTGCTTTCGGGTAAGACATCTTTCCCGGCGGCGGGATCGTTTCCCGTCCCGCCTTTACCGTCCATCTCGATCCCGAATAGCGCGGAGAGTTCATCATCCCCGGCTTTGATGGTCCGGATGCTTTTGACCCTGGCCCGGGAAAGCATTTTTTCGCTCTCCTGCCTGATCATGGTGCCGACGAAATCCTCGATTTTGATTCCGCGAAGTTCGAAGAAAAGCCCGGGCCGGGCATCGAGCCGCGCGGACACTCCGTACATCGCCGCCGCCACATGCTTGCACATGGTCGCGATATCGGGACAGGAGCAGTTGAGCCGTATCTCCTTTGGCGACGGGAAAAGACCGGTACCCTGTCTGAAGAACTCCTCTTTCAACTCCCCGGGAAATTCCCCGGCGAGCATGGCTTGCATCGAATCGAGCGACGTCCGGCTTTTCTCCATAAGCGCCCGTTCGTGCTTCCGCTCGATAGGCTGTATGAATATATCGATTTTATAGGGTTTCGGAGCGCTGCCCATGACCAGCGCGTTGATCGTATTGCAGGTGATTTTCAGGTCGATGACCGATCCGCATCGCACGTAGCTCCGGCCCCGGCCAAGGCGATAGGCGTAATCGGCGTACCGTTCCAGGTTTTGGTTCCACGACTTTCCCCACCAGGTGCGGGCAATGACCGAACCGTTCAGAACGATTGGCTCAAGCGAAACGCCCTTCTTCTTCATCAATGCCTTTTTTACTTTTTCGGCCTTGCGGATCTTTTCCGCTTTTGACACATACGGCGGAAACCGGCCATACTCCTGCCACCCCATAGCAGATCCCTTTCTCGTTAGCTGCGGCACGAACCGTCGCTATTCATTTTCTTCGGCACCCATGGTTAACCTGAACAGGTTCTTGAGGCGGCGGTCATCGAGTTCGGTTATCCAATTCTCCGCCGATGACGGGATGATCTCCCCGGCCAGTTTTTTCTTGTCCTCGATCAGCTCGTCGATCTTTTCCTCGACCGTGCCCTTGCAGATAAACTTATGCACGATCACCTTCTTTTTTTGTCCGATGCGATACGCCCGGTCGGTAGCCTGGTTCTCCACCGCGGGGTTCCACCAGCGGTCGAAATGAATGACATGGTTCGCCGCGGTCAGGTTAAGCCCCGTTCCCCCCGCCTTGAGCGAGAGGATAAAAAAAGGCGTGTAGTCGGTGCCGTTCTGGAATCGATCGACCGCTTCCCGGCGCTGCCTGATGGAGGAAGAACCGCTAAGCGTCAAGCCACGGACCCCGAAAAGCGACGCGAGGAACGATGCGAGCGGGTCGATGATTTCAGCAAATTGGGTGAAAACCAGCGTTTTCTCCCGTTTTTCCCGAATCGTCTCGCACAACTCGGCGAGACGATTGAACTTGCCGCTTCGCTCCCGGTTGTAGTGACCGGATCCCGCGTAGTGATCCGGGTGGTTGCAGAGTTGTTTGCATTTCATCAGATAGCCCAGAACGATCCCCTTCCGCTTGATCCCCTCCGCATCGGCGAGGTCGCCTTCGAGCCGTTTCACCAGCTCCCGGTACAGGACCGTTTGCACTCTCGATAGGGTGCAGTAGGTCTTCATCTCAACCTTTTCGGGCAGGTCGGCGATAATCGATTTGTCCGATTTACTCCGTCTGAGGATATAGGGATGCACGACACGGCGCAAGCGGCCGTACCCTTCGGGATGGTCGTCGAGGCCCTTGATGAAACGCTTGAATTCGACGAAGGTGCCGAGCAGGCCGGGATTGATGAAATCAAAGAGCGACCACAGGTCGGTAAGCCGGTTTTCCACGGGCGTGCCGGTCATCGCAAGGCGATGTTTGCAGATAAGCGACTTGACCGCCCTGGTCTGGTCCGTCGTCGGGTTTTTTATGGCCTGCGCTTCATCGCATATCACGTACAACCACTCATGCGCCGCCAGCCAGGCCAGTCGTTTAACCATGCCGTAGGTGGTAATGACGATGTCGTATCGTTCAATTTCATTGCCGATAGCATCGAGGGGGCTCGTGGTCGGGGCCTGCGGATGGATGATGACGGCTTTGAGGTCCGGCGTGAACTTTTCGATTTCGAGGCGCCAGTTTTCGAGGAGCGAGGCCGGAACGACAATCAGGCTGCATCCGTCGGGGTGCTTGATTTTTTGCAGCAAGGCGAGTACCTGCACGGTTTTACCGAGCCCCATGTCATCGGCAAGGCAGATGCCGAAGCCGAGCGAATGGAGAAAATACAGCCAGTTCAAGCCTTGCCGCTGGTAAGGACGCAGCATCGCCCGAAGCGAGGAAGACGGTGCGGTCTCACGGATGAGCGCGGGATTGGACATCTTCTCCAGCACCGATTTCAGCCATGCACCGCTCGTTACCTCCACACCGGAGAGTGCGGGACCACTCGCAGGCGTGGCGCCCATGAGCATGCGCATGGCATCGGCGAATGACAGCCGCTCCTTTTCGGAAAGCTTCCTCGCCTGCTCCAGCAGGTCGAGCGTCTTCCGGAGCGATGCGGTATCGACGGCAACCCATTTGCCTTTGATGAGCGCCAATCCCTCGGACTCGTCGAGTATTCGCCTCGTTTCCGCTTCGGAAATAGTCTCTCCGTCAAGTTGAAGGCCCGCGTTGAACTCAAGCAGCGCTGCGGAACCGATTTTTGACGGAGCGTTTGCGCCGACCGACAAGGTCACCGCGATCGTGCGCGCTCCCTTCCACCATCGGGGAATACGGCAGAGGATACCCGCCTCTTCGAACACGGCGACGCCGTTTAAAAACGCCAGCGCTTCCGCCGGTGTCAATTCGATGGGATTGAACAGGTCGCCGGATTCCTCAAACGATGCGATTAAAGCATTGCGCCGGGCGACCCGCTTAACAGTAGAGAGCAGATCCAGGAGTTTCTTCCGGTCTTCGCCGTATTCCGCAAGCGCCGCCCGGAGCGGGGCATGGCGGACCCGTCCTTCCTTGTCGATTCGGGAAGTGTATGTCGCCAGGAAGGCGAAGGGCCGCTGCGTGTTTTTACGGTTTTCGACAAGATGGAAATGGATGCGGTCGACGTTTCGGGGCACGGGAGAGACCGATTCGAACCATCCTTCAACGGAGCCTTTAAACCCCTCGATCGCCGCCTGGAAGGTATGGTTCAACAGATTCCATGTCCGGCCCAGGACCTCTTCGCCCGCCCGATCGATTCCCGCCATCAGCGGCATCTCTTCAAGGAAGGCAGCCAGATCGTGCCCGTCCGGCTTTACCGAAAATGCTTCCCGCTTTGTCTCGCATGCGGGGTCGGCGCGTACCTGCCGCACCCAGGCGGCGGCGAATCGGCGCCAGAATTCAAGCGAGGGGGACAGCGGAATTTCCTCATCGGAAAGACCGAGTCCGACAAGCCACCCGCCGGCGGTTCCGGGAGTGCCGTGTTTTGAGGTCTCGAGTAAAAAGGCTTCCAACCGTTGCCGGTCAACGCTGTCCGGTAAGGGGCACTCCTCCCACTCGAGGGCGAGATGTCCGTCAAAAAGGATGGAGGTAACGAGGTATGGCCGCATCATCGGTGGATCTTGTTCTCTTTACGCCGGTAGTCGTTTCCCGCCTGCCGGTTTTCAGGGAATTACCTTGCTTACCTGGTACTCCACGATCCCCGACGCTCCCGCACGCTTGAGCTGCGGGATCACATGCTTCGCTTCCTGGAACAGGATTATCGTTTCGACCGCCCACCACCCCTTCTCATTGAGCGCGGACACGGTCGGGTTATGCAGGGCGGGAAGGACCTTGATTACATTCGAGAGATCCTTGTCGAGCACGTTACACTTGAGCCCGACATAGTTCTCCGCGGCTAAAGTCCCGGTAAGGAGCATTTTTAGGTTTTCGAGCTTGTGGCGCTTTTCCTCCTCTTTCCATGCGGATTTATTGGCGACGAGCACGGTCGTGGTCTCTTCGATGACGTCGATGATACGGAGACGGTTGGCCCGCAGCGAGGAGCCGGTTTCGGTAAGGTCCACGATCGCATCGACCAGGCGCGGCGGCTTGACTTCGGTCGCGCCCCAGGAAAACTCGACCTTGACAGGGATCTTCTTCCTGCGAAAATAGCGCTTGGTCGTCTCGACCAGTTCGGTGGCGATCCGCTTGCCGTGCAGATCCTCGGGCCTTTTAAACGGTGAGTCCTCGGGAACGGCCAGGACCCACTTGCATTTCGAGCGCGAATTCTTGCTGTAGGAAAGTTCGGTGACTTCCTGGACTTTGGCGTTATTTTCCATGACCCAGTCCTGGCCCGTTATCCCGGCGTCGAGAACGCCCTGCTCGACATACCGGGGGATCTCCTGGGGACGCATGACGATGAGATCGAGCTCCGGGTCGTCGCACGTCGGGAAGTAGGAACGCGCTCCCTTCCGGATATGGATCCCCGCCTTCATGAACAGGGCGATCGTGGCCTCCTCGAGGCTTCCCTTCGGCAATCCGAGCGACACTTTCATTCGTTACCCAGCCCTTTTGTTAAATGCCTTGGTCAATTCCGGGACCACCTGCATGAGGTCGCCGACGATCCCGAGATTGGCAATCTGGAATATGTCGGCCGCCGGGTCGCGGTTGATGGCGATGATGAACTCGCTCGACTGCATCCCGGCCATGTGCTGCACCGACCCCGAGATGCCGCAGGCGATATAGAGCTTGGGGCAGACGGTCTTCCCGGTCTGGCCGACCTGGTGCGAGTAGGGTATCCAGCCCGCATCGACCGCCGCGCGGCTCGCTCCCACCGCACCGCCGAGCGAAGCGGCGAGAGCGCGCAGCAGGCTGAAATTTTCCGGATTCTGCAATCCGCGGCCGCCGGAGACGATGATATCCGCCTCGGCGATGTTGACCGTCGATTCGATCTCCTTGACAATATCGACGATCGCGGTCCGCTCGACGATCCGGCCTTTTTCGATCCGCTTTACGAAGAACTCCCCGGTCCGCGCCGGATCCTTCTGCGCCGGCTTCATCACCTTGTGCCGCACCGTGGCGATCTGGGGGCGGTGATCCGGGCAGATGATGGTCGCCATCAGGTTGCCGCCGAATGCGGGCCGCGTGCCGAGCAACAGGTGCTTGTCGGTATCGATCTCGAGCTTCGTGCAGTCGGCGGTGAGCCCGCCGTAGACCCTCGCGGCGACTTTGGGGATGAACGATCGCCCGACGGCCGTTGCGCCGGCCAGCACGATCGCCGGCTTCGTCTCGAAGATAAAATCGGCCATGATGGTTGCATAACGGTCATCGGAGAAGTGGACCAGCTCCTCGCCGTCGAAATAATATACCGCGTCCGCGCCGTAGTGGACGAGCTCTTCGGCCTGCGACTGCATGTTGCCCCCGATGCAGACCGCATGTAGCTTTTCATTGAGCCGGTCCGCGAGTTTTCGTCCCTCGCCGAGCATTTCGTAGGAGACGCCGGCGACCGTACCCTCGTGCTGCTCGATGAAAACCGCGACGTTCCGGTAGAGGCCGACATCGACCCCTCGTTTACCCGCGTCGCGGGTAATCGTGATGGCGGCGTATTTTTTGCACGCCTCGATGCAGGCGGCGCAGAGGTTGCATTTTGCGGTATCGATGATCGCCTGTTTGTTAATGACTTCAATTGCGCTGAGGGCGCAGGCCTTCACGCAAAGACGGCATCCGACGCACTTTTCAAGATCGACTTTTATTCCCATAGTCTCCACTTTATTTTATGACGTTGAGTTCTTTGACGGTTGAAACTATTTTCGCGACCAGATCCCCGACCTCGCCGGCGATCTTTTCGCCGCCCGTCTTGCGTTCCGGGACAAACGACCGAAGCACCTGGGTCGGGCTGCCGGCAAGACCGATTTTTCCCTTTTCCGCGGCAAGCGTTTCGGCGTTGAGAATGACGATTTTAGCCGATTTCGCCCTGATTTTTCCCTTGAGCGAGGCCATGCGCGGGGTATTGATCTCCTTGACCACCGTGATGAGCCCCGGAAGCGGCATATCGACGACGTCGTGCCCCTCCTCCATGAGCCGCTGTACCCGGATGGATTTTTCCGTGATCTCCTCGATTTTCCGGACCCATGCGACAAACGGCAGTCCGAGCATCTCCGCGACGCCCGGCCCCACCTGCGCCGTATCGCCGTCGATGGCCTGCTTGCCGCAGATGATGAGGTCGATGTCGCCGAGCGCCTTGATGCCCCGGGCGAGCGTATAGGAGGTGGCCCAGGTATCGGATCCGGCGAAGGCGCGATCGGTGACCAGGTAGCCTTCGTCGGCGCCGAGCGCGATGGCCGACCGCAGGGCGACCTCGGCCTGCGGCGGGCCCATGGTGATGACCTTCACCACGCCGCCGCCCACTCTCTCACGGACACGCAGCGCCTCTTCGATGGCATACTCGTCGAACGGATTCACGATCGCTTCCACGCTGTCGCGCATGAGCGTACCGGTCTCGGGATTGATCTTCACCTGCGTCGTTCCCGGCACCTGTTTGATACATACCGCAATATTCACGTCTGAGCTCCTTTAAATAAAAAAAGATCGCCGAAAAGGCCTGAAAGGATAGAAAAAATAGTTTTTGGGAGCCAAAGCCCGGGGAATCGGGCATTGATTTACAAAAAATCGGCAGCATCGGCAAGCGCACGCCGCTCTTTTCGTTCCATTTTCATCCGGTCGCCATCGGCCTCGTGGTCGTACCCGAGGAGATGGTAGAGGCCATGGATGAAGAGCCGCATGACCTCTTCGCCGGGGGAGGAACCGAATCGGCGGGACTGGACCGCCGCGCGCTCCACGGATATATAGACTTCGCCGAGCAGGTCGGGATCATTAATGGCAAAGGAGAGCACGTCGGTCGCCCGGTCGATGTTCCGGTACTTCGCATTCAACGACCGGATGATATAGTCCGAACAGAAAACCAGTGAAACGGACTGTTCGGTCCGCACCTGCTCTTTTTCGTAGATGCGGCAGGCGCACTGCTGAAGATCGGCGTCGGAAACCGCGGGACAATCGGTGCGCCGGAAAATGCGGAGCGGTTCCGCCCCCGCGAAAGTCTTTTTTTTCTTCGATTGTCGCTGCATGATGGCTACCGGTCCTCCCCATGGTGAGCGAAGCGGGGCAAGCATCGCCTTCCACCTCCGCTGGAAGGGGTACGCCCCCGGCCGCGCGTTTCGCGCGTCCGGGGGCAGGTGCACATTAAGGCCCTGCTAATCCGTCCATTTTGGGCAAAAAGGGGAACCCGCGAAGCGAGGTTCCCCCGCCAAGGGCTTATCTCACCATCGACACCGTCTCTTTTATCGCCTTCTCTCCCGCCTGGAATACCTGGACGAGCGATCCCGAGGCGCGGAGGTCGGCCGGCAATTTGAGGGTATAGCTTCCCGCCGCCTGGCGGCCGTCGACCAGCGTCGCCAGCAGCCTGCCCTGGAGGTCGAAGTAGCTGAGCTTCACCATGCAGGGCGCGGTCAGCGAGTAGTGCAGGCTGGCGGTGAGCCGGTCGAAGACGAGCGTCTGCGGCAGGAGACCGGCCTGCCGCCCGGCACCGGGCAGGACGGCGCTGAACTGCGTCGTCGTCCGGTAGACCGGATAGACCGTCACGTTGCCCGCAAACGGGGTACCGAAACCGAAGTCGTTGGTCGTTGCGGAGAGCGAATCGAGCGCCACGAAGCAGATGAAGTTTTCACCGTTCAGAAGCGAGTCGGTCCCCCAGGTCCAGCTCCAGGCCGTGGAGTCGGAACCCGGGACGGCGAGCGTCGCCTGGTTCCAGGCGGAATAAATCGAGCCGACGCGGCAGAGCGCCCCGGCAATGCCCGTATTGCCCGGGCGCTGGCGGTTGACCGCCCTTCCGGTAAGCGCGGGCTGGGCCGCATTGGCCGCATTGTGGGTAATGGTATCGATGACCGAGTGGAGCTTCGTGTCGACGGTCGGCACCTCGTTTATGAGCGTGAGACTGGCCGAACCGTAATTGGCGACATAGGCATACCCGGTAACCGGGTCGATGCCGATCGCCGCGGGGGTCGTCCCGGTGACGATGCCCAGCGAGGCATTCGTGGCGCCGTCGATGAGGTTGATGAAATTGCCGCCGTTTTCGAGGACGTAAATTTTATCGGTGACCGTGTTGATGCCGATCGCCGTCGGCGAAGCGGTCACCGGGATCGTCGCCGTCACCAGGTTCGTTGCGCCGTTTATCACCGATACCGTGACGCCCGAATCGTTGCAAACGTAAACTTGGTCGGTCTGGGGATCCACCGCGACGGCCAGGGGACCGGCGCCCACCTGAACGGAGGTCGCGACATTGGTCGCGCCGTTTATCGCCGACACGGTTTCGCTGCCGAAGTTCGTGACATAGATCATATCGGTCATCGGGTTGACCGCGATACTCGTGGGGCGGGTTCCCACGGTGACGGTCGCCGAAACCGTATTGGTCGCGCCGTTGAAAACCGTCACATGGCCGGTCGTCGAGTCGGCGATGTAGACCATGTTCGTGGCCTGGTCGATCGCGATGGCGACGGGCCAGGCGCCCGAGGTGAGGCCCGTCGTGACGGTAGTGGTCGCGCCGTCGATGACCGCGAGCGAGGTCGTGCTTGCGGCGAGGCTCGCCACGTAAATCTTATCGGTCATGATATTGACCGCCAGGCAAAAGGGCGCCGCATTGACCGCTACGGTCGTGGTCAGGTTGGTCGCGCCGTCGATGACCGTGACGTTTGCGCTCCCCTGGTTCGCGACATAGATCTTATTGGTCACCGGATTGACCGCCACGGCGTTCGGCGTGGTTCCCACCGTAACGGCGGTAACGGTGCCGGTCGTTTCATCGAGCACGCTCACGCTGCTCCCGCCGCGGTTGGCAACGTAGATCTTTTTCGATGCCGGATTCACGGCGACGGCATTCGGATTCGTTCCCACGGTTTTTGTCGTCGTGCCCGCGGTGAGGCCGTCGATGACGCAGAGCGACGCACTCCCGAGATAATCGACATATATTTTGTCGGTGATCGGATTGACGCATACGTAGTTAGGGTTGCCCGATAGTGCAAGGCCGGTCACCGTGCCGGCCAGATCGTTGATCTGCGAGATCGAGTCGCTGCTCAGGCTGGCAACGTAAATCTTATCGGTCACCGGGTTGACGGTGATGGTATTGGGACCGGAAACGACCGGAAAGGTGCTGACCGCGTTCGTGGCGCCGTTTATCACCGAGACGGTGTTGCCGTTGTAATTGGTCACATAGATTTTATCGGTCACCGGATTCACCGCGATGTCGATCGGGTTCGACCCCACGGTGAGGGTCGAGGTTGCATTCGTGGCGCCGTTCACCACCGTGACATTGCCGCCGCCGTAGCTGGTCACATACACCGTGTTGGTCACCGGATCGACGACGACTTTTGAAGGGGCGCTGCCCAGTGGAATGGTCGATACCGAAGCGGTCGCACCGTTTATGACCGAGAGCGAACTGCCGGCGGCGTTGGCGACGTAGATGGTATTGGTGACCGGGTTGACGGCAATCGAAACCGGGGAGGCGCCGACCGGAATGGAGGTTACCGAGTCGGTGACGCCGTTGATGACTGAAACGGTGTTGCCGCCGGAGTTGGCCACATAAATTTTATCGGTCGTGGCATCGACGGCGACATCGGCCGGCGTGCCGCCCGCCGCTACGGTCGATGCGGTATTCGATGCGCCGTCGATGATTGTCACGGTGTTGCTGACGCCGTTTGTCAGGTAGATTTTATTGGTAACCGGGTTCACGGCCAGGCCGGTCGGATTGGTCCCGCCGGTAACACGCTGCACCAGGGCGCCGGTGGCACCGCTTATCACCTCCACCGAAGCCGCTTCGCCGTTGCCGCTGAGCGCCATGTATACGGTGTTGGTCACCGGATTGACCGCGAGTTTCGCGCATGAAAGACCGCTCCCGGGTACGGTTATCGTCGAGGTGACCAGGTCCGCGCCCGCAAGCCCGGTACAAGACATGATCGTCATCATCGCGTACAAACGCCTGTTACCCTTCCCCATCGAACTCCCCCTTGGTTTGATTGATTTTAGTATATAGTTTCCGGATAGATTTTCGGTGTTAATCATTTCTTGCCGGAGCTTTTATCTCCGTTCTTTCCTCGTTTTTCCTCTTGTTACTTGTTACTTGTTACTTGTTTTTATACTTTATTCCCGAACCATTCGTTCGACCGCAGTCCGGCCGCCTTCGTCGACCTTTACCAGGAACGCTCCCTTGCCGTGCAGCCGGGAGAGCGGAAAGCGTGTCTCCCCCCTCCCCTGGAATGCCGCAACCTGCCTGCCCCGGACATCGCTGATGCTGACCGAGTACTCGCCGCCGCTGACGATGAGGTCGCGGGAGCCGATCCGTATCTGCGCAGGAGCCAGGGTGGTTGCCGGAATGGCCGCCCCCCTCCGGGTCCCGGAGGTTCCCGGATTGTCCAGCGTGATGAGCGAGACGCCGAAACGCGGCAGGTCGAAGGCGACGGTGACCGAGTGGGTGGAGTCGAGAGCGACCATGGTTATCGAATCCAGAAGCTGGAGTTGCATGGCGGCAGTCAGTTGACTTATCTGGGCGGTGGTCGGACTCTGCGGGCTCCCCATCGCGAGCCAGGCGGTATACGCATTGCTGTGCGTGGTATCCATGCGATAGTGGGTCAGGCGAACCTTGGCCGCCCAGGCGGCGGGAAGACTTACCTTGACCTGCACATGTGCCGGAGCGACGGTAACCAGGTTGTCATGGTAGTTCCAGACGAGCACCTGCGTTTCGGTATCGTTCTGCGCCGCCAGGCCGTCGATCGTCGGGTTGGTTCCCCGTATGCTCGATTTTATGACCGTATCGAGCGGTATCGCGGCGGAACTGGTCAGCGGCAGGCGGGTCGGGCCGAGCTTGCCCAGCATCTTGAAGGCATTGAGAACCGGCAGCTGAATGCCGTTTGTCGAAAGCACCCGGTAACCGGCAAAGTAGGGCTGCCCGTCGTACATGAATGCCCAGGTGAGGACACCCTTCAGGTTAATACCGATCTGGGCCGCAAGATCGAGCGTGTACTTCATCTCCGCGACCTCGTAGGCGCCATAGGCCGGGACGTTCCGGTAGGCGTTTGCCGGGTACTGCGGGATCGGGCAGGCGGCACAGCCGTCGGGATCGGCTTCGCCGATGATGATCGGCTTGCTCTTGTAGGTGGGATAGGAAGCCGCAAGGTCGAACCCGCTCTGGGCGAGTGTCAACTGGTTACCCATGTCCATCTGGACATTGCCGCTGACCACCGCGGTGCCGCCCTTGGCATGAAAGGTGACCATGTCCAACCGGGTTCCCTTGAGTTTTGAATAGGCGTTGGTACCGGTGGTGCAGTGCGCAACGAAGCTCTGCATGAAGGCATCCGAGGCATTGGCGTTATCGTCTCCGCCGAGAAGCGCCTGCGGCATCACGCTGTGAAGGTTGTATTCGGTATAATCGAACATGGAGTCGTAATTGGCCACGACGCCATGGAAATAGCCGATATTCGGTTCGTTCCAGAGCTCCCAGAGCCAAGTGGTATCGATTGCGCCGTAGCGCGTCTTGCTGTGGCTCGCCCAGGCGGAGACGAGATCGCCCCATTTGGTATAATTGTTGGGCGGATAAAAGCAGGCACCGTTGAGTGCTGTCACCGTCGAGTCCTGGTAGGGCCCGGTGCCGGTAGTCAAAGCCTGCGGCATGAAGGCGATCTCCACCAGGGGCAGGCAGCCGGTATGAACGATGGTATCCATGATGCCGTCGAGTATGGTCCAGCTGTAGACCGGATTTCCGGAGGCGTCCTCGGAAAACACATTGGTCGATCCCCATTTGAGCGAAGCGACCCCGTTGCCGGAATTGAGCAGGAAGTGCGTCCGGATATGGACCGGCTCGGGGAATAGGGAGGCGAGGGTCTTTAAAAGCGTGGTGCCGCCGGGCGAGGTCGTATAGTTGCATTCGTCATATCCGAAAAATTCCCAGACATGCCTGAGCGGGGTACCGCCGCCGGCCGCATTGACCGTTATGCGGGCGGTATCGGTCTGGGCTCGTGCCGGAAAGAGAGGCAGGAAGCAGAGCGAGGCAACGCACCACAAAATCGGTATTCGACGAATTTTCATTCGAATTCTCTCTCTTTCCGCTTGGGGTGAATCATGCTTTTTTCACATCCTGCGTCGCGAATAGGTGCTATTTCAGGATGCCGGACTCACGATAATATAAAAAATGCAAAACCCGATTCGGATTATTTGATTTTGCCGCCGCCGACTATCGGCAAATGCGTGACAGAAACTAATTTCCTATAGGATGAGGATCTCGGGTCAAAGGAGGCGCCTTGAGGAAATTTTACGGTTCACAACGCTACAAGCAGTTGCCCATAGCCTTGCAGAATGCCTTCGTGACGATCAAAGGGTGCAGCTATTCATTCGTGCGGAACGGGCTCTACCCCGGAGCTCTGAGAAAAAAGGTGCTTGCCGCCGAGACCCTTGATGAGGAGCAGATCCGGGCTTCGCAATACCGGAATCTGGTATCCCTGGTTACCCACGCCCATCGGCATGTCCCCTACTACAGGAAGAAATTCGCCGAAATCGGTTTTCACCCCGGGGACCTGAAGAGCATCGAGGATCTCTCGCTGCTGCCCGTCATTACCAAGGAGATCGTCCGCGAGAATGCCGACGACTTTTTTGCGGAGAATTTCCGCGGCAGGAACCTCGTCGACGGCGCAACGAGCGGCACCACCGGGTCCAGCCTTAAACTGAAGATGGACGGTAATCTTATCCATCTCGAACACGCCTTCGCGCTGCGGCAATTCCGCTGGGCCGGATTTCCGCGGCGCGGCGGGCGGTGCGCGCTTCTTCGCGGCGATATGATCGTTCCGGCGGAGCAGTCCCTGCCCCCCTTCTGGCGGTACGATGCCTGGAGTCGCGAGATGTGGTTCTCCTCCTACCATATCTCAGAGGCTTCCGCCCCGTCCTATCTGTCGGAACTCGAAAAATTCGATCCGCACCTCATCTTCGCCTACCCTTCGGCGATTTTTTCGCTGAGCCAGTTCGCCGCAGCCGCGGGTCGAAAACCGGCCATCCCCTCGCTCAAGGGGATCGTCACCTCGTCGGAAACTCTTTACGAATACCAGTGCCGTAACGTCTCGGAAACGTTCGGCGTGAAAATTTTTGATTGGTACGGGATGTTCGAAAGAGTTATTTTCATAGGCACCTGTGAAGAGGGACGGTACCATGTTTTTCCCGATTACGGCATTACCGAGTTTCTGCCGTCCGGCAGCGACGAATTCGGGGTACCGCATCATGAGCTGGTCGGGACCGGTTTCCTGAATCGCGTCGTTCCGCTCATCCGCTACCGTACCGGCGATACCGTCGAACTACCGGATCGGTCCATCCCCTGCGGCTGCGGACGGCATTTCCCTCAGGTGAAGTCCATCGTCGGCCGGATCGACGATGAGATTGCAACACCCGACGGCAGGCGATTGAGCGTCATCGTCATGGTTTTTAAGAGTATTACCGGCATCCGCCTGGCACAGATCATCCAGGATTCGATCGACGCCCTGACCGTTCTGGTAGTGCCGGGGCCGGGGTACACGGACGCCGAAGAGGCGCATCTCATCGCCAATCTCCGGGAACGGACCGGCGCGGGAATGCGGATCGAAGTGAAGCGGGTGGCATCGATAGCTCAGGGAAAAAACGGCAAAATCAAGACCGTGGTCTCAAATTTACCAAAGGGGAAACTCAATCACATGGTATCCGAACTATGACCTCCTCCCCCGCATGGGAAGTGCGGCCGGTCCGGTCACTGCATCGAACCGACGGGATTTCGGCCACCATCCTGATTCCATTCCTCTTTTTTGCGATCCAGACGACGCGGGGAATCATGTTCTGGCGAAACAACTCCTCGGCCGGGGATGCCTCGGCATTCGATGCCGTACAGGCGAACATCGAGGGTTCTCCCCTCGACCGGATCGTTCTTTCCGCTCTCATCCTGCTCGCGCTTTTTACCATGCGAAAACGCCTGGATAAGGTCGGCATGTTCCTTAAAAACAACTACATGCTGCTTATCCTCCTGGGCTTCATGGCCCTGAGCATCCTGTGGTCCGATTTCAAGCTGGTATCGCTCAAACGCTGGGTGCGCTGCGTCGGCGTTGTCGTCATGGTGATGATGATTTTTACCGAGGAGCATCCGCTCCGGAATGTCGTGAAGCTCATCGAGATGCTCGCCCTCTTCCTCATCGGCGGCTCGCTGGTGCTCATCTTCCTGGTTCCCTCCATAGGCACCGAGGTCTGGTCGAGCGGCGAGGTCTCCTGGATCGGCCTGGCGACACATAAAAACATGCTCGGCCAATACGGCGCCATGGGATCGATATTCTTCCTGTGGCGGTTTTTCTGCGTAAAGGAGATCCGGCAGAAGCTGTACTACCTGACGCTCCTGGCCGTCGCCCTCTCCGGCCTCATTCTCGTCGGCTCCCGGAGCTTTACCTCCATCTCGGTGACGTTCATCGGCATGATGATCCTCCTGCTGTTCGTGCTCTCGCGCAGATTCGGGAAACTCGGGTGGGTGGCGGTTTTTTTAATCACCGCCTCGGTCGTCACGGCGACGCTGTTTGTGCAGACGAACCTGACCTCCGAATCGTTCGCCGGGTATCTCCTCGAGTCGGGAGGCAAGGACCTTACTTTTACCGGCCGAACCGATATCTGGAAGCAAACCCTTAAAAATGTGGACGGCAGGGAGGCGGTCATCGGCACCGGGTACGAATCGTACTGGCTTACCCCGAAGGCCGACAGGATCCGCTACCTCCTCGACTGGGATTTTTTCAGCGCGCACAACGGCTATATAGAAACCTTCCTGCAGCTGGGCGCCTTCGGTCTGTTGTTCCTCGGGTTATTTCTTTTATCGACGATAGTGAATATTTCAAAATCGAAGAAAGAGAGCTATGAACTCTGCATGCTCTGGACGGCATTCCTCGTCATCTCGCTGGTCTCCAACGTATTTGAGAGCAATTTCCTCGTGGCGAGCGATCTCTACTGGATGCTGACGATATTTGCCAGTGTCAACCCGAAATGCTTCCATGCCGACGGCTACGATGTCGCGCCCGATCTTGCGTCCGCTCCGCCGGGAGGCCCGGCCGCGCCCCTGGTCGCCGGGCCATTCATGGCAGGTTGACACATATTCGATGACGCCGGTCCAGCTGACAAAAGAACTCATCGGTCTCGCCTGCAGGGTGACCGGGGCATTTGCGCTTTTCCGCCGGCTCTTTCTCCGGAACCGCGCGATCATCCTGGTCTATCACAGCCCGACGCCTGCGGCATTTGAACGCCACCTGGCCTTTTTATCGCGACTCTTTACCTTTATCTCCATCGACGACCTGAGCGATGCGCTTGCGCACGGTGATTTTTCCGGCCTGCCGCCCTTCCCCCTTGTCGTTACCCTGGACGACGGCCATGCCTCCAATTACCGGCTCCTCGACGTTTTCAAAACCTACGGAGCGAAACCGCTCATCTACTGCTGCAGCGGCATCGTGGCTACCAACCGCCGTTTCTGGTGGAAGTGCGGGTTCGGCGATGTGGAATTTCTGAAAACATTACCGACTGACAAGATGCTTGCCCTGCTGAAAAAGGAAACCGGGTACGAGCCCGAACGCGAGTATGCGACCCGCGATGCGCTGAGCGCCGCCGAGATCGGCGAAATGCTTCCCTCCGTAACGATCGGTTCGCATACCCGTTTCCACCCCATTCTTCCCCGGTGCGACGATGCGCGGTGTGAAGAGGAACT
>CAZYYB010000058.1:0-20528 GCA_964651515.1 uncultured Fibrobacteraceae bacterium | reverse complement strand
ATGTGTCATATTTCGGTAACCATCAGTAATTAAGGGGAGGACTCGTGGGTCAGAAAACTAATCCGGTCGGCTTACGTCTGGGGATCACCCGAACCTGGAGTTCGAATTGGTTCGCCAAGGAGAAGTTTCCGGATTATCTCTATGAGGATATGCTGATCAGGAATTATCTTAAAAAGCGGCTCGAACATGGAGGCATCTCCCTCATCGCGATCGAGCGGACCGCCAAGAGAGTCACGGTCAGTATTCATACCTCGCGGCCCGGCATCGTTATCGGCAAGAAGGGCGAAGAGGTCGAGCGGTTGAAGGGTGAACTCCAGCACCTGACGCAGAAAGACATTCAGATAAATATTCGTGAAGTAAAGAAAAGCGAAATGGACTCCCAGCTCGTTGCCGACAATATCGCCCGGCAGGTTGAAAAGCGGGTTTCCTACAAGAAAGCATCGAAGAAGGCGATCCAGACCGCGATGCGGATGGGCGCCGAAGGAACGAAAATAACCGTCGCGGGCCGGCTCAACGGCGCGGAAATCGCCCGTACCGAAACATTCAAGGAGGGTCGGGTGCCGCTGCATACGCTGCGCGCGGATATCGATTATGCGACCGCGACCGCCCATACGACCTACGGGACCGTCGGTGTAAAAGTCTGGATTTGCAAAGGTGAAATTATTACAAGGGTGGAGAAACAACCCGTGAAAACGGGCGAGCCCGTGGCTGCATAGGAGAGAGAGATACATGCTTGCACCGAAGAAGGTAAAGTGGAGAAAGACGCAGCGCGGACGCATGAACGGCCTGGCGACGCGGTGTAATAAGGTCGATTTCGGGGAATTCGGTCTTCAGGCCCTGCAGCCGGGTTGGATAGACAGCAGGCATATCGAAGCAGCCCGTATCGCCATGACCAGGTTCATCAAGCGCGGGGGTAAGATATGGATCCGGATTTTCCCGGATAAGCCGTATACCAAGCACCCGGCCGAATCGCGTATGGGAAAGGGTAAAGGAACGCCGGAGGGATGGGTGGCGGTCGTACGCCCCGGGACGGTCATGTTTGAAATGTCCGGCGTTAAACCCGAGATCGCGAAGGAAGCCCTTGATCTTGCGGCCCAGAAGCTGCCGATCAAGGCCCGATTCATAGAAACTGAACGATAAGGATTTTTTATCATGCGGAAAACAGAGGAGCTTCGCGCCAGTTCGCAGGAGGAGCTCGAAAAAAAAGTGCTGGATCTGGAAGAGGAACTCTTCAACCTCCGGTTTCAGGCGAAGATGGGGCAGCTTGCCAATGCGCTGCAGTTGCGTTTTGTCCGGCGCGCCATCGGGCGGACGAAGACAATCCTGGCCGAAAAGAAAGCCGGGGCGGCGATCTCCGCCGCGACGAAATAATCGTGTCACTTGCACATGAGGGTATGGAATGACTGAACGAGGACAGCGGAAAGAACGAGTGGGAACGGTGGTCAGCGACAAAATGGATAAGACCGTCGTGGTGAGCGTTGAACGCAATTTCATTCATGCGACCTACGGCCGGATTATCCGCGACACCACTAAATATGTCGCCCACGATGAAAAGGATGAGTGCCGCATGGGCGACCGGGTAAAGATCGTCGAGACGCGGCCTCTTTCGAAAACGAAGCGGTGGCGGGTCGCGACGATCGTTGAACGCGCCAAGTAATATTCACTTGCGAGGATAAGGTAACACTACCATGATTCAAGTACAGACGCATCTCAACGTTGCCGATAATTCCGGTGCCAAGCGGGTCATGTGCATCCGGGTTCTGGGCGGGACGCGGAGGCGGTACGCGCGGGTGGGGGACATCATCGTCGTATCGGTAAAAGATGCCCTGCCGACAAGCGCTGTAAAAAAAGGGACCGTGCTCAAGGCGGTGGTGGTACGAACGGCCAAGGAGTTCGGGCGAAAAGATGGAACCTATATCCGTTTCAGCGATAATGCGGCCGTATTGATAAGCGATACGGGGGAACCGAGAGGGTCCCGTATTTTCGGCCCGGTTGCGCGGGAGCTGCGGGAAAAAAAATTCATGCGCATTGTTTCGCTGGCGCCTGAGGTGCTGTAACCGGTGAGGAGGAAGTAAATGTCTTTTCGATTGAGAAAAAATGATTCCGTGCAGGTCATAACGGGCGAGTTCAAGGGGAAAAGCGGGAAGATAATCAAGGTGTTTCCCGAAAAGAACCGGGCGCTCGTTGAAGGGTTGAATATTGTCAAGAGGCATACGAAGCCGAACCGGACCAACCAGCAGGGCGGCATCGTGCAGAAAGAGGCCCCTCTCCAGCTTTCGAACCTGATGCTGGTGTGTCCGAAGACCGGGAAGCCGACGAAGACCGGGGTCAGTATCCTCGAAGGCGGAAAACGGGTACGCTTTTCGAAGAGAGCGAAGGAGACGATCGCGTGAGCAAGACCAAGACGAAAAAGGAAGCAGTCGAAGCGGTCGTTGAGCCGAAGCTGACGCCGCGCATGCGGACGAAGTACCGGGAGAAGGTGCTGCCCGCGCTTATCGCACGGCTCGGCTACAAGAATGTCATGCAGGTGCCCAAGCTCGACAAGATCGCCATCAATATGGGAGTCGGCGATGCCATTACCGAGGCGAAGCTGATCGATGAGGCGGTTGCCTGTCTGCGGGATATCACCGGACAGAAACCCATGGTGACGCGCGCCCGTAAGGCGATTTCGAATTTCAAGTTGCGCGAGAATCAGCCTATCGGATGCAAGGTAACGCTCCGCGGCGATAAAATGTGGGAATTTTTCGATCGCCTGGTTTCGGTTGCCATTCCCCGTATCCGGGACTTTCGCGGTCTTTCGCGGAAATCCTTCGACGGGCAGGGCAACTATACCATGGGGGTCAAGGAACAGATCGTTTTCCTGGAAATAGACCGCGATAAAGTGTCGCGGATAAGCGGCATGGACATAACCATCTGCACCACCGCGAAAAACAGTACCGAGTGCCTGGCCCTTCTCGAAGAGATGGGCATGCCGTTCCGCAAACAGTAGCCGTAAGGAGAAGTGACGTGGCGCGAAAAGCAATGATCAATAAATGCCGGGAGAAGCCGAAATTTTCCACCCGCAAGTACAATCGATGCAGACGATGCGGCAGGGCTCGCGCATTTTACCGTGATTTCGGCCTCTGCAGAATCTGTTTTCGTCAGATGGCGCTCAAGGGGGAGATCCCGGGTGTTGTCAAGGCAAGCTGGTAGGAAGCGTTCACCGTATATCATTTTGATCAAGGGGCACCGAAGCAAATGTTGACAGATCAAATAGCCGATATGTTCACGCGGATCAGGAATGCGATCAGGGCGCGCAAGCGTACCGTTGATATTCCGGCAACGAATATCAAGAAGGAAATCACCAGGATTCTCTTCGAGAACCATTTCATCAGCAAGTATGCCTTCGTCGACGACGGCAGGCAGGGCGTGATCAAGATCCTGCTCAAATACGATGAAGGGCAGCAGAATGCCATACAGGGACTGAAGAAGATCAGCCTCCCGGGAAGAAAGGTTTACCGGGGCGTACAATCGGTTCCCAAGGTGCTGGGCGGCATGGGTATCGCCATTGTCTCGACCTCGAAGGGGTTATTGACCGACCGGCAGGCGCGTGAGCAGAACGTCGGCGGTGAAGTTATCGGCATGATCTGGTAGGATCGTTTCGTCGAAATGGAACAAAAGGAGCTATCTTGTCGCGATTAGGAAAAATCCCGGTTGACATTCCTTTGGGAGTGCAGGTCACGATCAATGGGCAACGCCTCGAAATCAAGGGCGCCAAGGGGACGGTCAGCCGCGTGCTGCCGTCCGAGATCAAGGCCGAGGTGAAGGAGGGCAGGATCCATTTCGAACCTGTCGCCAAAGGTGATACGGTAAAGGCCCTGTGGGGCCTCAACCGCGTCCTGATATTCAATATGGTCACCGGGGTGAGCAAGGGCTACCGCCGGGAGCTTGAAATTCACGGCGTCGGCTACAAGGCCGAGCTCAAGGGAAAGGACCTGCAGGTTGCGGCAGGGTATTCCAAGCCGCGACTTTTCAAGGCGCCGCTGGGGATTACCTTTACCGTCGAAAACCAGACCAGGGTCGTGATCGACGGTATCGATAAGGAACTCGTCGGCCAGACGGCCGCCGATATCAGGAAAATCCGTAAACCGGAGCCCTATAAGGGCAAAGGGATCAGGTATCTCGGGGAGCATATCCGCAGGAAAGCGGGAAAGATCGCCGGTAAATAAAGGTTTAATGGAGCGATAGTCATGAATGGTTCGAAGAATGAAAGTGTAAGCCGTCTTCGCCGTGCCACCCGGGTTCGCAAGAAGATATCCGGGACTACGGAGCGACCTCGGTTATGTGTGCGACGGAGTCTCAAGCATATCTATGCTCAACTCGTCGATGATGAGAAGGGAACCACCCTCGTCCAGGTCGGCAGCACGGGCAAGGAAATTATTGCCAGGATCGCCGGGCTTGAAGCGAAGAACAAGAGTGCCGTATCCAAACTCGTCGGCGAACTGCTTGCCGAACGAGCCAGGGAGAAGGGTGTTGAGAAGGTGGTCTTCGATAGAAAAGGGTATCGGTATCACGGTCGGATCAAAATTCTGGCCGATGCGGCGCGCAGCAAAGGGCTCGTTTTTTAAAGCAGCTGAAAGGGGTTTCCGGGTTGAATAAAGAAACGGTTAAAACTAACGACGGTGAAAATCAGCTGGTTGACCGGCTTGTAGCGGTCAATCGCGTCGCCAAGGTCGTCAAAGGCGGTCGGCGGTTCGGATTTAATGCCCTTGTTGCGGTCGGCGACAGCAATGCGCATGTCGGTATCGGCATGGGCAAGGCAAACGACGTAAGCGAAGCGATTCGTAAGGCTGTAGAGAATGCGAAAAAGAACGTCGTGACGGTGAGCATCGTCGATGCAACCATCCCGCATGAGGTAATCGGTCACTTCGGTGCAGCCCGGATTATTCTCAAGCCGGCGGCGCCGGGAACCGGCGTCATCGCCGGCGGCGCGGCGCGTGCCGTTCTCGAACTTGCGGGGATCCGCAATGTTCTTACCAAATGTCTTAAAACCACCAATCCGCATAACGTCGTCAAGGCAACGCTCGATGGCCTGGTCCATCTTAAAACCAGGGAGCAGATCCGGAAACTGCGTCAAATTGCGCCCGTCGAGGCGAAATAAGGCCGGGAGATCGTCGTACCATGGAAAAAATGCTTAAAATTACCCAGATCCGAAGCGGGATCGGCAAGCTTATAGCACAGAAGCGAACCATCAAGGCACTCGGAATAAAGAAAATGAACGCATCGGTCGTTCAAAAGGATTCACCGGCGATTCGCGGCATGATCAGGGCGATCAGTCACCTGGTTAAGGTGGAAGAAGTTTCGGTCGCCGACGGCATCCGGGAGATAAAGACCGAAACGCCGACGGTCGTGGTCGAAGCGAAAATCGAAACACCCGAGGTCGCGGAAGCTCAGACCCCGGCAACCGGGATCGAAGAAGCGTAGGAAGTCACGAGGAGAGGCAGCAACCAATGAAATTGAATGAACTCATGCCGACCGAAGGGTCCAACAGGCAGAGACGTAGAATCGGGCGCGGTACCGGCAGCGGCAGGGGCAGTACGGCCGGGAAGGGTCTCAACGGGGACCGTCAGCGGAGCGGGAGCAAGACCAAGCCGTACTTTGAAGGTGGCCAGACCCCTTTGACCCGCCGTCTTCCGAAGCGGGGGTTCAACAGCCCGTCGCATATACACTATCAG
Organism: uncultured Fibrobacteraceae bacterium; assembly: GCA_964651515.1. Lineage (GTDB taxonomy): Bacteria > Fibrobacterota > Chitinivibrionia > Chitinivibrionales > Chitinispirillaceae > BOG-1184. The sequence continues at coordinate 14,814 of CAZYYB010000058.1, read as the reverse complement.
ATCCTCAACCTGCGGGATCTTGCCGAGCTTGATTTTGAAGGAAACGAGATTACTCCGCAGCTGCTGTATGAGATCGGGATCATCAACGACCTCGATCGACCGGTGAAGATTCTCGGGGAAGGCGACGTGACGAAGGCCTTGACCTTCAAGGTCCAGGCCTGCTCAAAGTCCGCCAGGGAAAAAATCGAAAAAGCCAAAGGCAAAGTCGAGGTTACCGGCCGTGGTTGAAAATCTGAAGACGTTTTTCGAAACCTTTCAGAATGTATTCCGGATCCCCGAGCTCCGGAAGCGCGTTCTTTTTACTCTGGGAATCGTCTTCGTTTACCGTGTCGGCGGGCACGTCCCCACCCCGGGTATCGATCCCCGGATCCTCGCCGATTTCTTTTCACAGAATTCCAACTCGCTGTTCGGTCTCTACGACATGTTCGTCGGGGGTGCCTTCAAGCGGGTAACCGTGTTTGCGCTGGGCATCATGCCGTATATCAGCGCATCCATTATCCTGCAACTCATGGGCTCGGTCTTCCCCACTATTCATAAATTACAGAAGGAAGGGGCCGAGGGCAGGAAAAAGATTACGCAGTACACCCGCTACGGCACCGTTCTTTTAGCCATCGTTCAGGCGGTCGGTATCAGCGTCTTCCTGCGGAGCATCGTTTCACCGTCCACCGGCCTGCATGCGGTTTCGTCGGCGTTCTCGGGGTTTGAGTTTACTATTGTTACTGCGATAAGCCTGACGACCGGCACCATTCTCATCATGTGGCTCGGCGAGCAGATTACCAACCGGGGCATCGGCAACGGGATTTCGCTCATCATCTTCATCGGCATCGTTGCACGCCTTCCCGATGCCGTGATCGCCGAAGTGCAGCAGCTCATAGCGGGGAGCAGGAATGTTTTCGTCGAAGTGCTCCTCCTGGTCGTCGTCGTCGCCATGACCGGTTTCATCGTACTCATGACCCAGGCGATGCGACGGATACCCATCCAGACGCCGAAAAAGGTGGTCGGCATCAAGATGTACGCGGGTCAGAACACCGTCCTGCCGCTGCGTCTGAATATGGCCGGCGTCATTCCAATTATTTTCGCCTCTTCGATCATCACCTTTCCCAGCATGATTCGCAGTTTCTTTCCGGAATCCGAGGCCGCCGATGAGATGATGCGGCTTTTTTCCGCGACCGGGCCGCTGTATAATGGAATCTATGCCCTTCTTATCGTGTTCTTCACGTATTTTTACACGGCCATTGTTTTTAACCCGATCGACATTGCCGATAACCTGAAGCGTTCCGGCGGATTCATTCCCGGAATCAGGCCGGGGAAGAATACCGCCCAGTACCTCGATAATGTACTGACGCGGATTACGCTGCCGGGATCGATTTTTCTTGCTTTCATTTCGATTGTGCCCTTCCTCATCATGGGCGGCTTCAAGGTTAATTTTTACTTCGGCGGGACGAGTGTGCTCATTGTCGTCGGCGTGGCGCTCGATACGCTGGTGCAGCTGGAATCGCATCTTCAGATGCGCAATTATGAAGGTTTCATGAAGAAAGGTCGTTTGCGGGGCAGGAGATTCGGGTACTGATCCCCTGACCGGTACAGCTATGGCGAAACAGGATTCGATACAGGTGGAGGGAAGCATCCTCGAAACATTGCCGAACGCAAGTTTCCGGGTGATGCTGGAAGGCAAGCATGAAATCCTGGCGCACATTTCCGGAAAAATGAGAATGAATTATATTCGAATTCTGCCCGGCGATAAAGTTCTGGTGGAGCTCTCTCCCTACGACTTGACTCGCGGACGAATTGTGTATCGTTATAAATAGCGAGGGGAACACCGTGAAGGTTCGTGCATCGGTAAAAAAATTATGCAATGGATGTAAGGTCATCCGGCGCAGGGGCATCGTCCGGGTTATTTGCGCAAAAAATCCCAAGCACAAGCAGCGTCAGGGATAACGGTCGAATAACTCTTACGGCAGTTAATCATTATTAAGGAGAAGCATCATGGCCCGTGTGGCAGGCGTCGAAATACCGAACAATAAGCGCAGCGAAATAGCTCTTACCTATATTTTCGGCATCGGACGATCGTCGGCTCAGGCGATTCTCGCCAAGGCCAAGGTCGATTTCAATACGAAGGTGAAGGATCTTTCCGAAGAAGATCTCGATCATATCCGCCGTATCATCGATGTCGAATATCAGACCGAAGGTGCATTGCGCAGCGCGGTTCGCATGAATATCAAGCGGCTTATGGACATCGGCTGTTACCGGGGCATCCGCCACCGCAAAAGCCTTCCGGTGCGCGGTCAGCGTACGCGAACCAATGCGCGAACGCGTAAGGGTCCGCGCAAGACCATTGCAAACAAGAAAAAAGCACCGTCCAAAGGATAATTAAAAGGTAACCATAAAAGAGGCACGAATGGAAAAAGAAACACAACCCAAGGAAACAGTTCCGGCAGCCGAAGCGGCTGCGGGAGCCGCGGCGCCTGCAGCGGCGGCGGCGACCGCCGCCAAGAAGCCGAAGAAGCGGGCCGCCAGCGAGGGAATCGCGCATATCCGGGCGACCTTCAACAATACCCTGATCAACATCACCGATGTAAAGGGTAATATCATCGCCTGGCATACGCCGGGAAAGGCCGGATTCAAGGGGTCGCGCAAGAGCACGCCCTATGCGGCCGGCATCGCCGCCGAGGTGGTGGGGAAGCTCGCCTACGACGCCGGGGTACGGCGCGTGGAAGTGCATCTCAAGGGAGCAGGCAACGGTCGCGAGGGCGCCATACGGTCGCTTGCCGCGGCAGGCATCAAAGTTTCGGCAATCAAGGACTTTACGGCAATTCCGCATAACGGTTGCAGGCCCCCGAAACGGCGGAGAGTGTAACGGAATTTAATCCGTCCGGAGAAGTCGGGAACACGACGGTATCCGATATAGCAAGTATCGAACGGTTTGAGGAGAGCACATGGCTGTTTATCATGGTCCACGTTGTAAATTATGCCGCCGCGAAGGAGTAAAACTCGTGCTGCGCGGCGAACGATGCAATTCCGAAAAATGCGCCATGGAGCGACGTCCGTTTCCCCCGGGATTGCGGACGACAAAGCGTCGCCGCAGTTCGACGGAATATAACGCGCAGCTCCGCGAAAAGCAGAAGATCCGTCGTATCTACGGCGTCATGGAACGCCAGTTCGCCCGTTATTTCAGCGAGGCTGCCAAGGCGGAAGGCGTGACCGGCGAACGGTTGCTGCAGATCCTCGAAACCAGGCTCGACAATGTCATTTACCGCCTGGGTTTTGCACCCTCGCGGTCCTGTGCGCGGCTGCTCGTGCGACATGGTCACTTCCTGATCGGCGGCAAGAAGGTTTCTCTGCCGACCTACGAAGTGAAACCCGGTGAAGTTATCGCGGTACGCGAAAAGAGCCGGAACGTCGAAACGATCCATAGTGCCTTGAAAAATGCCAAAGATATTCCTGATTGGTTGTCTGTGGATAAAGTGAAGCTTGAAGGAACCGTTATCAGGGTGCCGGAACGGTCGTCCATGGCTGTTAACGTACAGGAACAGCTCGTCGTGGAACTCTATTCACGGTAAGGGAGATAGGCGATACAATGAAATGGAAAAGTTTGATGATGCCCAAAGGCATCCAGATCGAAAATCCCGATAATATCCGGAATTTCGGACGCATCGTCGTCGAGCCGCTCGAACGGGGATGGGGTCATACTATCGGCAATGCCTTGCGGAGAATAATGCTCTCTTCGCTGCAAGGCGCCGCCGTCGTCTCGGTCCGGATCGACGGCGTTCAGCACGAGTACTCCACCATCGACGGCGTCGTCGAGGATGTCGTGGACATTATCCTTAATATCAAACAAATCCGCCTGACCCTTCTTGCCGAAGAAGAAACCACGCTCCGGCTCGAAGTCAGCGGCGAGGGTGAGGTCAAGGCCTCCGATATTGAGAAGAATCCCGATGTGGTCATCCTGAATCCCGATCTGCATATCGCGACCATCAATTCCGATGCGAAGTTGAAAATTGAAATGCGGGTAACGGCGGGTCGCGGCTACGTTGCCGCCGAGCAGAACCGTCGCGAGGAGGACCCGGTCGGTACCATTCCGATCGACTCGATATTCTCGCCGGTTACCAAGATCAATTATGTCGTTGAAAATGCCCGGATCGGCCAGCGTACCGACCTGGACAAGATACTCATGGACGTCTGGACCGATGGCAGCATTTCCGTGGAAGATGCGCTCGGGTATGCGGCGAAGCTCCTGCACGACCATGTCGAAGTATTTATCAATTTCGAGGGCGAACTCGAACCGGTGGAAATGATCGTACGGGACGAGCGGGTTGAAAAGCAGCGCCAGCTCCTGAAAATGCGGGTGGATGAACTTGAACTCTCGGTACGCTCCGCAAACTGCCTGCGCGCCGCGAATATTCACACCCTGGCCGACCTGATCCGCAATCAGGAAGCCGACATGCTCAAGTATAAGAATTTCGGCAGGAAATCGCTCGTCGAACTCAACCAGGTCCTTGGGAACCTGGGGCTCTCTTTCGGCATGGATGTGGACAGCATCATGGGCCGGGAAGCTTCAGTCTAGAACTAGTCTGCACCCCCAGCATTCATAAAGAAGGCAGAAACAATGCGTCATTTATCAGTCGGACGAAAATTAAACCGGACCGCAAGCCATCGCAAGGCGATGCTCTCCAACCTGGCGGTTTCCATTCTCGACAAAGAACGGGTCGAAACGACGCTTCCCAAGGCGAAGGAAGTGCGGCGCGTCGTTGAACGGCTTATCACGTATGCCAAAAAGGGCGATCTCGCGGCGCGGCGAACGGCGGCGCGGCGGGTCAACGATGAAACCGTACTCCACAAACTCTTCACCGAGATCGGTCCCTCCTTCAAGGATCGCAACGGCGGCTATACCCGCGTTCTGAAGACCCGGATCCGTAAGGGTGACAACGCTCTCATGGCGATCGTCGAACTCGTGGGAATCGGCGGCGCCGAAACCGTCCGTCGTCGGCGCAAGCAGAAAAAAGGAACGGCGCAGAAACCGGTTGAATCAACGGCGGTTGAATCGGATAATAAGGATACTGCTTCGGCCCAGGATGGTCAGAAGTAGGAAGCGCGCTCTCCTGCGGAACTTCTCCGGCTATACCTCATGTTTCCGGGACGAGCGGGTTTTTGCGCTTTCGGGTCCCGGAATTTTATTTTTATCGGTTCTCTCCACCGTTACTCTCAAGTACCACAACGAAAGGATAGACCATGGCAGTCAGCTACAAAGAACTTGGATTTGTCAATACCCGTGAGATGTTCAAAAAGGCGATTGTAGGCGGGTATGCCATTCCTGCTTACAATTTCAACAATATGGAACAGCTTCAGGCGATCATGACCGCCTGCGGTCAATCAAATTCCCCCGTCATTATCCAGGTTTCGAGCGGGGCGCGCAAGTATGCCAACGCAACCCTGCTCCGGTATATGGGCCAGGGAGCGGTTCAGATGGCACGGGACGCGGGTTACCATATTCCCGTCACGCTGCATCTCGACCACGGCGACACCTTCGAGCTGTGCGTTTCCTGCATCGAGAGCGGATTCTCTTCGGTCATGATCGACGGTTCGGCGCACCCCTACGATAAGAACATCGAGCTGACCCGGAAGGTCGTCGAATATGCGCATAAATACGATGTGACGGTCGAAGGCGAACTCGGCGTACTGGCCGGTATCGAAGACGATGTCGTTGCCGCCAAAGGCATCTACACCCAGCCGGAGCAGGTCGAGGATTTTGTTAAGAAGACCAATGTCGACTCGCTCGCCATCTCCATCGGCACCTCGCACGGCGCTTACAAATTCAAGCCCGAGCAGTGCACCAAGGATCCGGTAACCGGCATTCTCGTGCCGCCGCCGCTGCGTTTCGACATCCTCGAAGAGATCGAACGCCGGATTCCCGGTTTCCCGATTGTGCTGCACGGCTCAAGCTCGGTGGTGCCGGAATACGTGAATATCATCAACACCTATGGCGGTAAGCTGAAGGCGGCGGTCGGCATCCCGGCGGAACAGCTGCGTAAGGCTGCAAAGTCGGCGGTGTGCAAGATCAATATCGATTCCGACGGGCGCCTCGTCCTGACGGCCATTATCCGCAAAATTCTCGCGGAAAAGCCCGAAGAGTTCGATCCGCGCAAGTACCTCGGGCCGGCGCGCGATGAGCTTGTCAAGATGATGATCGACAAGAACAAGAATGTGCTCGGGAGTGCGGGTCAGGCGTAAGCCTCTCCGCCTCACCGGTTCGGTTTTTCTGAAGGGCCCGGCCTCCCCATCGGAGGTCGGGCCTTTATTCTATATATAAGAAGCATCGTACCGTATCGTTGTTACCTTTTATAGGGAGAAGACCCGAAGCGATGCAGGTCTTTCGATAATTCGCCTGAGGTTAATGGCGAGATTGATCGGCATTCCGGTAGAACATATTTTAATCGTGCACGCAGAAATTAGTTACGATAGATGGTCCTTTCAGTCGCTCCTGAAAATTTGCCGGTAGGGGAGGAGGCCTGATGGTTGCGCCTGTTGATAAAAAGGTCATGTATTTCTCGGAAAAACTTCGGGAAGGCCTGGGGTGGCATATCCGTCTGCTCTATCTATTCGGTTCCCGGGCGCGGGGCGATGCGGAAGAAGGATCGGATTATGATTTTATGGTTGTTGTTGATGCTGCCGGACAGCCGTTGAAAGAAAAAGTTCTGGACATCGAAGTCGAATTTCTGAATGAATTCGATCAAGTGTCATCCTGTATCGTCTATGATGAACAGGGATGGGCATGGAGGAAAAATTCTCCGTTGGGGATCAATATCCTTCGGGAAGGAATCCGGTTGTGACACACGATCCGGCGATCATTGAGGAATAGGCGTATGCGCCCGATGTCCCGGTTCCGCGGCCTCATTGCGCGGTACCCCGCCGAATCGACCGTCTTTGCCGGTGCTTTCCTGCTCCTCGCTCCCGGCCTTTTCTGGGGCATGCCGTCGGAGTTCCCCTCCGAAATCGACTCGATCCTTCCCATGGGACCTATCCATTTTTTTCTCAACTATACCGGTTCCCATGACCAGCTCTCCTATCCCGCTTTCCACTATGTAATCCTTGCCGGGGTGTATGCGGTCTGCTTCGCGCTGTTCAAGGTCACCGGCATGCTCGGCGCTCCCGTTGCCGCCTATCCCTTCGGCCTCCATGATCCCCTTGCGGCGATCTCCCTGCTTATTGTTGCGGGAAGGACCGTGACCGCCCTGATGGGAGCGGGAATCTGCGCGGTGCTCTTCCGTACGGTGCGGACCATGACGGACAGGACGACCGCGCTTTTCATGACGCTTTCTCTCCTGTCGTCCGCCGTGTTCGTCTACTACTCCCGTGTGTCGAATCTCGATATCCCCGAGTGCTTCTGGTGGCTGCTCTCCTACGCCCTCTTCCTGCAGGCGATATACGGCGTACCGCTTCCGACGGTGCGCGCCATGGTCATGAGCGGCATGTTCGGCGGTTTCGCCGTCGCCACCAAGGACCAGGCGATGATGTTCATCATTCCGCAATGCCTGCTTCTGCTCATCGACGGCGGAAAGGAACGGTTTCGCGCCCGGTGCCGCAAGGCCGTTCTCTACACGAGTATCGTCATCGCCGCCTATGTCCTGGCCGCCATTGTTCCCCAGCCGGTGCGCTGGGTGCACCATCTCCGGTTCATCTTCACCAATCAGGGCCAATACCGGATCTTTGGATTTACACCGCACGATCAGATCCTCCTGCTTTGGACCGTTGTGCGAAACCTGTTCGTTACGGCATCGCCGCTTGCAGTCCTGGGGGTGGCCGGCATAGGACTGCTCATCGCTCGAAGGACGGCTGCGGGCGCGGCACCCCTGGTTATACCGCTGCTCTTCTTCTACGTTTTCATGATGGTGCCGGTCGGTTTCGCGTATGAACGATTCATGCTTAACGCCGCCATCATCGTTCTTATTCCGGCAGGGTACGTTTTTCATGAAATCGGACGGCGCTGCACCGGACAAAAGGGGCGCCTGGTATTCCTGCTCTGCACGGGCATGGTGGTTGCGGCCGAGTTCTCGGCGGGGTATGTGCCCTTAACCATTGCGATGACCGGCGACGCGAAACGGAAACTCACCGCCGTTCTGGTCCGTACGGTGCCGGCGGGAAGCCGGATTCTTCTGCATGCCTCCTATTTTTCCCTGCCGAATGCCGCGGCGTACCGGACCTTTGCATTCTGCTCGCAGGACAAGTGGGCGAGCATCGGGTCAAAGCGCCTGGCAGGGCTTATCGATCACGACACGACGGGAACGACCTTTGTCCTTGCCGACCACGATCTTCGGAACCCGATTGCGTTGAGAAAGGGAGAGCGCATCGACACCGCATCGCTTACCCTGCTCGAAACGGTACGGTTTCCGCGCTGGGTGGAGCACGGGGCCATGGTTTATCGGGCTTCCCATGCCGCGGGCGTGTTTTTCGTCGCACAGTCCTACTACCTGTATGCCCGTCGGGGCAGTACCCGGCTATAAACCCCGATGACAGGGGAGAAGAGCGTGCGGTGCTCCGGCCGCCGCAATGCCGGAGACGGCTGCGTCGCAACCGATGCCCTTGCCGCAAAAAAGTTTGCCCCGGCTTTCTTGCCAAATCTATATTATTTTACTGTCGTAGCAATGGCTCGCCCGAAAAGGACCTCTCAAGGGAGAATCGCATGAGAAAACTCTTTGCCGTTTCGTTTCTCTGTGCCGTCGCTGCGTTTGTCGGAGGATGTTCGAAATCCTCGAATACTGTCACCGGAAACGACCCGGGGGACATGACCTGGACCATCGGCGCGGCGGGGGTACCGAACAATTTCATGAATAACGGCGCCGGTATCGTCTGGGGCAACAAGGAATTCCTGCTGGTCGGTGCCGACACTTCGCTGACGTCGGTGGATGGAAAATCCTGGGTTGCGCACATCTCCAACCTTTCCGCCCGGCCTGTTGCGGCGGCGTGGGGTGGGGCAACTTTCGTGGTCATAACCGACAGCGGTATTTTCAGTGCGACCGACGGCGCCGCCTGGAAAGAGCAATTTTCAAAGCCGTCGCTGCGGTTATGCGCCTTGACCCGGGGCGGCACGCGATTCGTTGCCGTCGGGGCAACCAGGGCGACTCCCGACACCGCGTATGCATTCGTTTCATCCGACGGTAACACCTGGAGCTCCATCCCCATCGGGTTGGGAACTCCGGCGGCGGTCGCCTGGGGGAATAATCAGTTTACGGCCCTCGGAAACGGCGTCGCCTATACCTCGACCGACGGGGCGCAATGGTCCCAGGCATTCACGACCGTCTATGCGACCGATTCGAACACCGCAATAGCTTACGGTGCCAACCTGTTTGTCGCCGTTGTCGGCGGATACAGCACCCGTGCCGGACTATACACCTCGCCCGACGGCGTCAACTGGACATCCCGGCTTTCAGGAACGTGGGGATACGATCAATACAATACGGTGGTTTGGAACGGCAGCAATTTTATCGTCGCGGGATCTTCGGTGCTGACCTCCGCCGACGGCATCGGCTGGACGATTCACCCGGATTTGCCCTCAGGGATCACGATAACGGGCATGGCTGCCGGGAATACTACCGTTGTCGGCTTGTCCGGCTATGGAATACTGACCACCCCGTAACCGGTGCATCGCACCGGAATGCGGCTCCGATGCACCTCCGTCGATGGTGCACCCCGGTCTTGGCGACGTGCTGAATTTTTGTCGATTATCTGCATTGGACTGCCGGCGGCAGGGTTGAGTATGTTCCCGCTATTTCCCTGCCGCACCTTATCTGTCAACACCCGGCACCGTTTCGTCCACCGGCACCTTGCAATCGATATCCACGCACACGATGCTGTTCCTTCCGCCGTCATGCTTTAAGAGCGTCGAGACCGTTATGCAGATATTTCCGCTTGCCAGGGAAATATAAGGCTCGCTGACAAACTGCTTCTGCGATTCACCGATAAAGATATAGTAATCCTTGGCGCTCTGATCGGTCCCGGCCGACGCGGGGCTGAAGAGGGCGGTCCGGCAGCGGCACTCCTCAGGGTGTTGGAACACCGTTGCGCTGATCTGCATGCCCGATTCGTGCAGTACATAGGCGCACTCCACCTGGGGGAACCTGCCGACCGTCCGTCCGAGCACATTGTCAAGTCCCTCCGGCGTTGCCGGGCGAAGGGCTTCGCACACGGCATCGGCAATCCCGGTATAGCACTTCCTGACCCGCTGGTGTTCGGCATAGCGGGCTATCCGTTGTTTCTTGAGAAGAATGCCGGTTTCGACGGCAAGCGAGAGGCCGTTATACATATTGGAGAGCTCGGGGCGTTCGGGTCGGGAAAAATAGAACCCCTGGACCAGATCCGCCCCGCGTTCGAGGCAGGTGAGCGCCTCTTCCCGTGTTTCAACCGCCTCGGCAATGACCATGGCGCCGATCTTATGCGAGAGCTGGATAAAGAAATCGAAGAGCACCTGCTTGTGGTAGTCCTTCTCGATATCGACCAGGAGGGTCCGGTCGATCTTGATGATATCGGGCTTGAGGGCCGGAATGCGTTCGAGATTCGAATATCCCGCGCCCATGTCATCAAGGGCGATCAGGAAGCCGCTGCGGCGATGGACCGCGGCGAAACGGTGAACGGCAATCTGGTCGCGTACGTGGGATTCGACTATTTCGATGGCGACCCGTTCGGGGGCAATGCCGTACTCGCGGACAAGGTTGATGATGCTGTTGGAACCGACGATCTGGTCGGTAAGAATCGAGACGTCGAGGTTCATGAATACGATGAGATTGGGATCCAGGGCGGCGAGCTTTGCAAAGCCCTCGATGGCGCGCCGGCGGCACAGGCGGTCGAGGCTCAGGTTCAGCCCTTTCCGGGATGCGGAGTAAAACAGCGGAATGGGCTCCACGGTTGTCCCGTCGGAAGGATTTGTCGCGCGCGCCAGTGCCTCAAAACCGATCACCTTCCGCTCTTTTATGGAGTAGATCGGCTGAAACCAGCTCTCGACGCTTTCCGCCGCAATAATTGCCGCAACGTCGAATTTTTCTGCCGTGAGGTTGTGAGTCTCCGGCCGCGAACCATCGAGAAGATCGCCATCCATCTGATGTCTCCAGGAATAAGGTAGAACGGGTCATGCCGATTATACCATGAATGCGCCTGAAAATCCAGTGCTTCGCGAAAGTCCACGCTGCCGCGCCGGCATCGCGATGGCCATCCATTAATAAGTGCACAATCGACGGAGATGCATGGAACACACCGCTTATTTAGTGCAAAAATGTACCACAAACCCCTTGTTTCACATTTTTGCATCGTCCATGGCCTTTTTTGAACGAATTTCGTTCATTCCCGATGGCACGCGATTTGAACTGTACACATAGCGTAAGAATTTATTTGAGATGCCTACGGAATTGTATCCGACAACCATCACTCAACAGGAGGTTTTATGAAAAAGTCCCGTTTGCTGCCCCTCGTCGCTTTTGTCGTTGGACTCCCGGCCGGTGTGTTCGCGACCCCATCCACCGAACTATGGACCGCCGGAACCACGGACATCCAGGCATTCGGGATCGGGCATCTCGACATCGACGATTACTTCCATCCCGCCAACTCCAGCTCGGAGGCGCAAAATGTCGGGTCGGCCTCCGAGGTCTCGGCCTTCCCGACCGATGTCGGCTATACGGTCGGTATTCTTCCGTTCAGCAAGGTCAATATGGAGATAGGGCTCGATTTCATGGGGGCAGGCAGTTTCCCGCTTCTTGGAAATACGAAGCTCGCCCTTATCGAGGATGCCTTTTTCAAGGGCCAGCCGGCGATCGCCGTCGGTCTGTTTGACGTCGGCGTCAAAACCGATGCGACCGATTTGGACATACGCTACCTGAATATCGGAAAAACCATTCCCATCATCGGCAGGCTGTTTGTCGGCGGCTACGAAGGCAATAAAACGATACGGGGCTTTAATGCCGACGGAACGGTTGCAGGCGATAACGCCGACCAGGGGATTACGCTTGCCTGGGACCGCTCCTTTCTCCCGGCCAAATCCGCAAGCGGCACGGACTACACCCGGCTGACGGTTTGCGCCGATGTTGCCACCGGCGATAACGCCTACGGCGGCGGAGGTCCCGGCGTCTCGTGGAATTTCAATGAAAATATATGCGTTCTTGCCGGCCCGATATTCTATAACGACCGGAATATCAACGGCAAGTGGAAAATAACGACGCAGCTTGATGTCAACTTCAAAACATGGTAACGACAACATGGTTATCGAACAGGGGAATTACTTATGATCAACATCGGAGGATTTAATCATGGCTGAACGAAGTGTTCCAAGCATAAAGCCCACCCTCGGACTTTTGGGTGCCAGCATGAACGCCATGGCACTCATCGCCCCGGGAGCATTCTTATGGATCACGTATCAAATGCAGGCATCGGCCACCGCACCGAGCGGAGCCTCGGTAGCCGCCGACATCTGGCCGGGCATTCTTCTGGCCCTGGTGGTGGCATTCCTGACCGCGCTTTCTTATGCACAACTTGCCAAGATATATCCGCAGGCCGGATTTGCAAGCTGCGCCTATTTTGCGGAAAAGGCATTTCTCGATAATAATGCCAGGGATAAGCGATGGGCGGCGCCGACCTCCATGGCGCGTGTCGCCAAACTGACGACCGGGTGGGCCGCGCACCTGTTCTATTGGGTATATCCGGGCGTGATGGTGGCGATGATGGCTATTTTAATCGGCTTTATTTACACCCAATTTACCGGCAAAACGTTGTCCAATCCCGAACTGGTGATCATCGGCACCGTGTTTGCCTTTATAACCGGGTACATTGCCTACCGCGGCATTACCGGTTCCACGCTGACCAATATCTGGATCAATGTCATTCAATGGGTCACGCTGGTCATCTTCAGCGGCCTGGCAATCTGGTATCGGGTCCACAATCCCCAGCACGCCACCGACTGGTCGTTCAGCGGAGCGCTGGACATCGTCAAATTCCACTCTTTCAGCGGCGTTCTCGTGCAATCGACGGTGGCCATCCTCATCCTGGTCGGGTTCGAAAGCTGCACCTCCCTGGCCGCCGAAACGAAGAGCCCGGAGAAAAATATCCCGAAGGCGATCATCATCGCCCTCATCGTGCAGGGCCTTATCGCCTACCTGCTGGAGTACTTCGCCACGGGAACCATGATCGGCAGCACCCTGACCGGCACCACCGGCAGCGGCGCCACCGCCGCTACCGTTACCGCCATGGCGGCGGCCGGGAATTCCAGCGCCCCGATCGGCGATCTGACCAAGCTCATCGGCAATAGCCTGGTTCCCGGACTCGGGTTCGGCCTGATGATCACCATGGCGCTTACCGTGGCCATCGCCATCATCGGGACCACGTTGAGCTGCATGAATACCGCCGTCCGCATCAGCAACGGGATGGCCGAAGCCAGGGAGGTTCCGGAGTTCCTGAGCTTCATGAGCGGTTTTTCCACGCCGCATACCGCCATCTGGGCCCTGGTGGTCGTTTCGAGTCTCATCGCCGCAATCGGCGTCCAATCGGTCGTGGGATTGACCGGGATTACCCTGGCATCCAACTTCGGCACGTTCGTTCTGTACGGGCTTACCTGCGTCTGGACCATCGTGGCGTTCCGGAAGCGCGCGGATTTCAACGTCCTGAAACATGCGCTCATTCCGGGATTGGGCGTTCTTGTCAACCTTGTCATGCTGGGGGCGATCATTTACCTTTACGCTATCGGTAATGCCGATTCCAAGAACGAAGCCAAGATCTGCTTCTATATCGCCGGCGGCTGGGCGCTCCTGAGCTTCGTTTATGTCATCATCACCTCGGTGCAGAAGACCTACGGGATCAAGATGATTTCCGCGATGATCCGGCCGGAGAAGGTGGGGATTCTCACGGAAGTGCTTAAGGACGAAGATCTCCTGCTCGGCATGACCGTCACTAAAGTCAAGGGCATCGGCCGGCAGAAGGGTAACGTCGATGAAGGGGTCGAACCGATCAACGAAAGGATTTCCTTCATCCCCAAGGTCCGCGTCGATATCGTCGTGAACGACTGGGAAGTACCCAAGGTCATGGAGATCATGCGGGAGGTCCTGAATAACGGCCAGCTCGGCGACGGTAAAATCTTCGTGCTGGACGCCAAAGAGGCCATGCGCATCCGTACCGGCGAAAAAGGCGTTTACGCGGTATAACAACACCTACAACGGGGGGCGGGTTTGAAACCCACCCCGATTGAATCGAGGAGAAACGATGAAAAGGATAGAAGCCATAATTCGGACCGGTAAAGTGAGCGACGTTAAGGCGGCGCTCCATAAAGTAGGGTACCAGGGGATGATGCTCTCGGAGATCGAGGGTCATGGCATACATAAGGGGATTGAAGAACAGGTTCGCGGCAAGACCTACAAGGTCGAACTGATGACCAAGGCGCGGTTGGAACTGGTCGTGAAGGACGGGGATGTCGAAAAAATCGTCTCCGCCATCAGCGCCGCCGCCGCTACCGGGAAAATCGGCGACGGCAAGATTTTCATTCACCCGGTGGACGACGCCATCCGTATCCGTACCGCCGAGCGAGGCGATTCGGCCCTCGTTTGAGGTGACATCACCTTCGCTTTCAACCGTGTTTCCATTTTGCTTTTTACCGGGGCTCATCAATTGGGCCCCTTTCATTATCCGGATAGGGCGATCAGGCTCTTCCCGGGTTTCCTCCGGAAGCGGAAAAATTGACTACGGCATGATAAAACAGATCGGGCGGTTATGAGCGACGCATCGGAAGAGTCCCGCTCCCCGGACGGGGAGCGGCAAAAGACCGGCAGGTCGGTACTGGTGCTCGCGGCG
>CAZYYB010000057.1:0-21080 GCA_964651515.1 uncultured Fibrobacteraceae bacterium | reverse complement strand
CGAGACCATGTTCCAGGCGCTGCCCAGCGCCAGCGCCTGCCTGGCGCCGACGGTAAAACTCCAGACCGACGACCAGGCGGATGAGCCGAGAGAATTCGACGCATTTACCTGCCAGTAATAGGTCGTCCCGACAACGAGCCCGCTTACCACCTGATAAACTCCCGTGAGTCCGACCTGGCTGAACACCGAGGTCCCGAAAGTCGAGGAGGTTGAGACGCTGATCGCATACGTTTTGGATCCGGATACTGCTCCCCAGTTCAGGCTGAGTGATAGTGACTGATTTGTTGCACCGCTCGTCGGCGACGAAAGTACGGGGGTTGCAATAACGGTGGAAAAACTCCAGACGCTCGACCAGCCGGTGGTATTCCCGTTGGCACTATCCCCGTTAACCTCCCAATAGTATAACGAATTATTGGATAATGCTGAAGCCGGAACAATCGTGCTGGTGGTGGTAATTCCGGGCAGATCGAGAACAGTAGTGCCGAATGATCCGCCGGTTGAGATCTTCACCTCATAGGATGCTGACCCGGTAACCGCGCCCCAGATTAAAGTCGGTGCAAGAGACAGATTGATCGAACCGTTCGACGGACTGCTCAGGGAGGGCAGTTGCGATGTGGTTTGGGCGGAAGCAGTGGTAAAACTATAAATTTTTGATTGAGCGGCACTGCCGGAACTGCCGCCGGCACCGATTGCCGTAACCTGCCAGCAATACAGGGTACCGCCGGCAAGGGCGGGAAGTACCTGCGACATCGTCGTAACGGTATTACTATATACTGTTGAAGCAAAGCTGGTGGTGGTCGATACCTGAATTGCATAAGCGCTGACCGGTCCGCCCGCCGTGGATGACCAGCTCAAACTCAATGACGACACCGGTTGGCCGGTCGCGCCATTAGTCGGAGCGGCGAGCGTCGGAACACCGGGAGTAACATCGGCGGGCAGAAGCAACACATTCTGCGACGCCTGCTGGTTCTGGTAGGAAAGCTGGATCCAGTCCGCGCTCCTGGCGACATTTGCCAATTCAACTTCGTCGATATACCCATTGAAGCCGCGGTAATAATGCTGCGGGCCGTCCGATCCTATGACAAGCGGCAGGCTGTCGACACGGATACCCGCGGCCGGCGTCGGATAGGTCGTCGACACCAGGACACCATTGACGTATAAGTTACCGACCGATTGTCCCGGCGTGCCGGTACCGTTTGAGACAAAAACCAAATGTTGCCACTGGTGCGCAACGGCAGCCACGGTACCTGTCCAGGACTCCACGGTACCGGCAGTCCCGTTAAATTGTCCCGCCTGCCACGGCGGGACAGCTTGACCAGCACTCTTCAGATAATAATCCCCGCCGTTATAAGCGGCACTGCCAGCGGTACCGTCCTTATAAGGCCCTTTATTTATAATAAACGCATCATAATTATAGGCAGCATTAGTGGTAAGA
Source organism: uncultured Fibrobacteraceae bacterium (assembly GCA_964651515.1). Taxonomy (GTDB): domain Bacteria; phylum Fibrobacterota; class Chitinivibrionia; order Chitinivibrionales; family Chitinispirillaceae; genus BOG-1184. The sequence continues at coordinate 19,645 of CAZYYB010000057.1, read as the reverse complement.
AAAACAGGAACAGTATCGGCTTTTACCCAGGCGGAAACCGTAAATTGCCCATCGGCCGGAAATACCAATTTAGGCGCCCCGATCGTCTGCGCCCCTACCCCGGTTGTGTCCTCGAATTGATTGCAATGCCCGCCGGCAATATCGGCTTGAAAATGGAACGCTCTGCCGATGATGCCTGCAGTGTCGGTAGGCACCGCACTTGTAACCCCGGTACCGGTGGAGCCGAAAGGAGTGAGCGTATACTGATTAACCGTTGCATCCATCGCCTGCGCGGAGGTGCCTTCCTCCATATGGTAGGTGGCCTGGAAACCATTCCCGGTATCGAAGACGCCAAACGAGTTAGAGCTGTCACCCGCGCCGCTCATGCCGAAATACATGCGGATACTCACTGCACTGTCGGCCGCTATTACGGAATCGGGCAGGACCCAGAATTCCGCGAGTCCGAGAGTTTTATTAAATCGCTCCCTCTGGTAAGGCAGGTGCTCGGTTCCCGATGCATTGGAAAACCGGATATCCGTTCCCGAAGAATTCGCGACTCTGTTGAAAACATCGCTATTATTCGCCGTGGTAAGCCGTATGAGAATTGGAATTTTATGCACATTCCCGCTGAGAGTATTGCCGCCAAGACCCGATGTCCTGGTATTTATCGTGAGGTTCTTGTAAGCCTGCCACTGGCCGTAGTTTTCCTGGGTGTAGGCAGTACCAATGAGAGAGGCCATGAAAGCCGCAATAAACCCCAATCCCTTTAGGGAGAATTTTCGCTGATAACAATCGGCCGAGGCCTCAAATGCATCAAGCGCGCTTGGAATGCACTTCACAGACAACCTCCTCCTCTAAAGAATTGTTAATAAAAACACATATGACCGATTCTCCTTCGCAAAACTGCTTTCGATAATGTCATGAATATAATTATTTTTTTAAGAAAGTGTATATATTTTAATTTTATGAAATTTTCACTATATTTTTGCAGCTAAATGCATATTTATTTTATTATCAGTGTATTATGTGCTTTTTTTGTTTTATATTTCAGCACCGATTTTTGCATTATTTACGTTCAATGCAGCGCTGGATACCGCTATGGAAGTGCTTCCCGAATTGGCGGTTCAATTGATGGGGGTGCCCGGGCTGTCACCTTCAAGCGCGCGGCAGGCAATGTCGAAGTGCATTGCGCAGGCGGTTTTGAAGTCCTCGGCGGCGTGTTCCAGATCCCCGATCGCCTGATAGGCAAGCCCCCGATTTAAAAAAACCTGGGGATATTTTTCGGGTGCGGACAGGAGGTCGATCGCCCGGCTGAAGTCGCTTATGGCAAGAGTATAACCGCCCCGGGAACTCCAGGCGTTTCCGCGGTTCAGGTAGGCATCGGGAGAGAGCGGTTGCAGCGCGATCGCCCGATTAAAATCGGTAATCGCACTATCGAATTTGTGTTCACGACAGTAGATAATCCCCCGGCTGTTATAGGCGTGCTCGAAACCCGGATCGATCGCTATGGTTCTCGTAAAACAGTCGATGCCCCGGTCAAAATCGTGCCCGGCCTGCAGGAGGCGCCCCAAACCGTACCAGGCCCCGGCATCCTCCGGGTTCAGCGATACCGCACGGGAATAATCGGCGATCGCACTCTCGTTATCCCCTCTGCCGCTGAGAATATTACCCCTATTGTAGTACGCTTCGCCGCATCGGGGATTCAGCGCAATGGCCTGGTCGAAGTCATGCAGGGCATGATCGTAGTCCCCGCCGCCGTAATAATTGACGCCCCGGTTGATGTAGGCTCCCACGTAGCCCGGCTTGCGGGCAATCGCCTGATTATAGTCTTCCATCGCGCGGGCGTGGTCGCCAAGCGCGTCGTAAAGAAGTCCTCGATCGTTATAGAGGTCGGCATAGGAAGGAAATTGCGAAAGCCCCGCGGCATAGTCTTCCTCGGCGTGAACATAGTCCCGCTTCAGATAATGCGCATACCCGCGGTTATTGTAGGCCAGGGGTGAAGGATACTTTTCGATAACGTCCGTCCACAACGTTACCGAATTTTTCCAGACGGCGCAGCGATCACGGGCAGCGCACCCGAAAATCAGCGCAATCGAACCGATGAGCGCCGCCCGGGCGGCTGGTCGTACGCTTTTCACCGGCAAGGCATCGATGCCCCTTTCAAGGTAATGGGCAACGATGAAGGACAGGCCGATATAGGCAAGATAGGAAAACCGATCCGCGGTAACCGCCGATGACACGGGAACGAAGTGCAGGATGAATAGTACATTGACGAGGAAAATTCCGAACCCGAAAACAAAAGCCTTCGACCGCCTGAAATACCATGCGGCAATGCCCGCGGCAAGCAGAAAAAGGGGCGACAACACATAGCGCAGGGGCAGGGACACGGAAAGGGATGCAGGGTAGGGATAGTATGCCGAAAGTTTGAGGGGGACGAAAAACCCGGTAACGTAAAACATGAACGCATGACTTGCAACGGCAATTCGTGTAAAGATCGATAAGGCGCCCTGACCATCGAGCGATCCGATATCGTGCTGTCCCCTGATGGCCCACAACCCGAGAAAAATGGACGGCACGACGAAGGGAATCTTCTCAACGATCACCCGCACCGAAAATTTCCGCCCCCGGTAATAATCAATGAACAAAAGAACCGCCGGCAGGGTGATCGCCGACGATTTTGAAAGCAGCGAACCGACGAACAGAATCCAGGCCGCACCGTAGCGCCGCTTTGCGGCTCCGGCACCCTTTTCAAGATACGAGAGGTACGCACGTGCCGATCCGAGATAAAAGAGGGTGCATAGCAGGTCTTTCCGGCCCGAAATCCAGGCGACCGATTCCACATGCATCGGGTGGATGCCGGACAGCAGTGCGCAGAGCGATGCGGTAAAATCGTTTCCGGAAATTTTCCGGATAACGATAAAAACCAGAAGGACATTCAGGAGATGAATCAGGATATCGGTGAGGATATACCCGGCCGGATCGAGCCTGCCCGCGGCATAGTTCGCCGCATAGGACAGAATAGTGATGGGTTGATAGTTGCCGCTGACGAAGGTGGTCGGGGAAAAAATCCGGAGGATATTCGGCAATGAAAGGGAGTGGACGAGATAATTGCCGGTCACATAGACGTTATCATCCCAGTTGGTAAAGGAATCCGTAATAATTCCGGAGAACGACAGTGCGGTTGCCGCGATGGGAACCATCCAGAAAAGCCCCGCCCCGAAACCCCGTTTCCGCCGACTTTTTGATTGAACCGCGTTCATCGTTTATCCGACTTCGGGAAATGTGCATGAGTGTTTGAATATAAAATATTACCGGAACCGGGCAGAGATCAGGGCTTACGATTCGGGGAATTCAGCCCGACAGAGGGATCGGCTTGATTGGCTCACCGGGAGCGGGATCGGACCGGTTCAACATTGCCCGCATCATTTGCGAAGCTTAAGGTATGGTCATCAGGCAGGGTTGATTTACATGTCGGCATAGCTTCGCCTTCATGCCTATCATCGAAATATTCTTGCATTTTTCCGGCATCGTGGTATAATAAAAGTAAGGCGGCAGATGCCGACCTGCAACCGCTTCGATCCGAGGCGGTTCAAAACTGTTGCTGCATTTTTGCATATGAGGAAGAGCCGATAATTATTGCGGGGTCGGTTCTTCCTTTTTTATTTGATGGGTGCCGTAAAAAAAGGAGTCTTCCGCGCTCACTGTGCACAAAAGACCCCTCTTACTGCATGCCATTTCTTCGCACGTTCCGGCTCACCGCCTTCACGCCGGACGACGCCTACTTCTTCAGGTCGACGGTCATGACTCCCTTATCTTCGAGATTGCCCCGCGTAGCGGCATAATTCGTAATCGTCTTATTCTGGCTGTCGGCTGCCGCAGCAATCGCCGGGGCGGACGGGACCGGCCGGACCACCGCCTGGGCGGGCGCGGTCGTCTGCGTATGGGCGGCAAGGCTTTTCAGCCGCTTCGCATTGCCGATATTGAATGAGATATACCCTATGGCGGCGAAGCCCATGAGAAAGAGCGCCACCGGTACGAGCGATTTCCGGACGAAGGCCGGGAAAAACGACAGGCCCGCCGCCTTGCGCCGGGGATCGGAACAGACGCGCATTATTTCGCGGTCGATTGCCGCCGAGGGCGCTTCGCACAGCATCTCCGGGGAGAAGAAACGAGCCCGGTCGGCATCGTAACCGGCTAATTCACCCCTGCATGACCCGCAGCGTTCGAGATGGTTCCGGTATTCAGCCGTTTCGTCGGGCGACAACTCGTTTGCGCTGAATAACAACCCGAGTTCTTCCCACTTAGGACACTCCATCGATCCCCCTTTTTTGAAGATCCTTACGAATATTTTTCAGGGCCAGCCGCATTCGACCGAGCGCGGTATTTATAGGACAGTTCATTATTTCGGCAATTTCCTTGAACGGCACACCGCCGATTTCCCGCAGCATGAATACTTCCCTCTGGTATGGATCGAGCTTTTCGACCGCCGCGGAGATTATGTGTCGCATATTCTCATTGGCAATATTCTCGTCGGGAAGCCCCATACGGCTACCCACCGATTCGACCGCCTCTTCCTGGTGGTCGTTCTCCACCCGCGCATGGCGGAAGTAATCGATCGTCCGCTTGTGCGCTATGCCAAAAAGCCAGCTCAGGAAACTTCTTGACCTATCGAACTGCAGCGCGTTGCGGTAGGCCGCCAGGAACGTTTCCTGAAGAAGGTCTTCGGCAACCTCTCTGGCGCCGGTCATTTTAATAAGAAACCCAAAAACCCTGTTTTTATATTTATTGTAAAGACCGGAAAATCCCTCCCGGTCGCCCTTCAGCCATAAATCGAAGAGCCGCTGATTCTCTTCCTCGTCTTCCGGATCATTTATCATAACTACGTCTCTCAAATTGGATTATTGTTAGTATGCCGTGAGCGGCACCATCTTCCGGAGGCCCCGCCGATGCCGCCTCCAATATACGATGGGGCGGCCTGTGTAAGGCCGCCCCAGAATGCCGGCCGAGGGGGCGGTTCCTCCCTCGATGCCCGGAAAATCATGATCAATGAAGCCGGCCTTTCAGGCTATTTTGCCGCCTTCCGGGACTCATCGAGGATCTCCTTATTGGTCGGGTCGAGCGCGAGAGCCTTTTGCAGGTGATCCTGGTACGCCTGCGTATCCTTGACCACCAGGGCAAGATGGGCAAGACCGAGCTCGGCGAGTGCATATTTGGGATCCGCCTTCAGCGCCCGCTGATAGAACGTTTCCGCCCATTTAACCTTGGATTGCAGGAGATAGACGTCCGCACGCTCGGAGAGCGACGGCGCATAGTTCGGGTTGATATTCTGGATCTCCTTGTAGGTCTCTATCGCATCGTCGTACTTTTTATTGAGCTTCTGGATCTTCGCCTTCAGCATGAGCACGTCGATATTGTCGGCCTCGGTGGCAAGAATATCCTCAACGGTATTCGCCGCGGCCTTCAGGTCGCCCAGGGAGATGCTGATCTCGGCGGAGGCCTGGAGGTACTTGTTGTCGCGCTTGAGATCGATGAGCTCCTTGATCTCATCGGCCGCCTTCTTATCCTGCCCGGTTTTCCGGTAGAGGTTGCAAAGGTCGAAGCGAATATCCGTATCGTTGGGCTTGCCGGCTTTAGCCTTCTTGAGAAGCTCGATCGCCTGATCCTGACGATTACTGGCACCGTACCCCCTGGCCATGGCCGCCATGACATCGGGGTCGTTGGGCAGAAGCATATTCGCGACTTCGAGATAGGTGAGCGCAGCGGTCAGGGAGTCCCGGGCGGCGAGAATAAGCCCTATCTGCTTATTGGCCTCGGGATTCTGCGGATCGGCCTGGTTGTATTTGCGGTAGGCGGCGAGCGCATCGTCCTGGTTCCCCAGCTCGCGGTAGGCTTTTCCAAGCTCAAGCCAGACGGCGGGAACCGTTTCGGCAAGCGCGGCGGTCTTCTTGAGCAGAACGATCGCCTTGGGAAGCATCTCCGGCTTTGCCGAAAGCATGATGCCCAGATGCAGGAAGTTCCGGTAATCCCTGGGAAACTGTACGGTATTCGCCTGGTAGATCTTCATGGCGGCCGCGGGATTCGACTTTTCAATCAGGAACGCTTCCTTGAATGAAGCATCCGGATCGCCCGGTCCGGGGATCGCGCAGTAGGCCGCATAGGCTTCCGCCGCCTTCGGGATCTGGCCGTCATTTTCGTAGGCCTCCGCCAGCGCCTTGAGGATGGAGCGGTCGACCTTCGGGCCGAATTTCATCGCACGCAGCGGTTCGAGCACCTTGATGGCATCCTTGTACTGTTTGGTCTGGTTACAGGCATCGGCCAGGATGAGGGCATACTCCGCATCGTCTTCGGTCTGGTACTGGAGGGCCGAAAGATATTTTATCGCACCGGCATAGTCTTTCGAATCGAAGGCATACTTCCCCATTTTCTTTGAAACGACCTGGTCCTTCGGCATCCTGGCCAGGTAACGCTTGTAGTTCTTTGCCGCCGAGGCCATATCGTTTTTCTTGTAATAGATATCGCCGAGGTCGCGGTAGGCGTCCGAGGCGTTCGTATCCATCATGACGACCTGCTCATAGGAGATGATCGCATCGTTGGTCGACCCCGCGGCCGCCTGGCAGGCAGCCATGGAGGTGAGCGCGTCGACGCTCTGCGGATCGAGCATGAGCGCCTTCTGATACATTTCGATGGCCTTCGGATAGACACCCTTCTTCTGGTAGATCAATCCGAGCGTCTGGTAGGTCCCGACATCCGCCTCACCGGACTTGATCACGTTGGAAAGCGCGGCGATGACCTCCTCCTGCTGGCCCTTCGCGATGACGATCTCGGCATAACGCTTGTAAAATCCCTTGATCGCCGGATTCAGCTTGATCGCGGTCCGGTAGGCAACGAGCGCCTTGTCGTAGTCCTTGATCTGGTACAGGACATCGCCGTAATCGCGTTCGCCGTCGGCGGTGGGAGAAATTTCGAGATAACGGGCAAGATACCCGGCGGCCTCGGCCAGGGCTTTCTTTCCGAGCGCGATCTCGTAGAGGCGGTGGAGCGATTCCGCATTTTTAGGCTGGAGCGCGACAATTTCCTTATAGAGCTTCTGAGCGGACGTTACGTCGTTACGCGTATCGGCATCGTGCGCCAGGCGGACTCTGGAGGGAACATCCGTCGCACTCCTGGCAACGATCTCCTTATCGAGATCGAGGAGCCTGGCCTTTTCATTATTCTGGTCGTAGCAGACGGCAAGCCGTTCCTTGTATTCGATATTGGCCGGTTCGGTTTTAACCATGAACTCCACATGTGAAGCGGCGGAGAGATAGTCTTTTTCCTGCATCAGGATGTCGGCAAGGACCGCATGCGGATCCCACAGGGTCGAATCGAGTTCGACCGCCGATTTCGCCGCATCCTTGGCGGCTTCGACGCGGTTGAGATTGTACGCCGCCACCGCTATGCCGCTCTCCGCGGCCGCGCTTTTCTTCAGCGAATTGCTCTTGTCGAACTGGGTGAAGGCTTCCTTATAATTCTTCGCCTTCAGGTAGTACTGCCCGAGGGTCAGGTACACCGCCGGATCGTTCGGCGAGAGGGAAATGATGGTTTCGAGGGTGTGCTTCGCCTTTTCGGTCATGCCGCTCTTCTGGTAGAGATCGGCGAGGCGCGCATAGGCTTCGACGCTCCTGCCGTTGATGGCCAGGTATTTTTCCAGCGTTGCGATGGCCTGCGCCCCGTTATTCTGCGCCTGGAAGGCATCGGCGAGCAGGAAGTAAATATCGGGCACCACGGCCGCCTTCGGATCGGCGGCAACCACGAACTGGTAATTAGCAAGCGCCCCGGCGAAATCCTTTTTTTCCATCCGGGCGGCGCCGACCTTCACCTGCGATAAAAGCGCCTCCCTGTCCGTCGCGGTGCCGTACATGGTCGCGGCCTTTTCATAGAAACCTGCGGCGGCCGCGGCACTGTTGCTTTTTTCGGCCGCCACGGCGGCATTATAATAGTCGATCGCTTCCATGCCCTTTGCGAGTTTGCCGTACTGCGCGGCGGCATCCGCGAAGCTCCCCCGGGCAAAGAGGGCGCGGGCGAGCGAGAGACCGGCGTCGTCGGGCGCCGTGCCCATGGCGATCGCCTGCTTCAGGTAGGCGATCGCCGAATCGGGCGTCCCGACTCCGGCGTAGGCCTTGCCGATCTTGTAGGCGAGCGTCGCATCGGGGCTCTTCAGGTAGGATTTTTTGAGCAGCGGCAGGGCGCTCTGCCATGCCTTGTCGTTAAAGTAAATGTTCCCGAGTTCCTTATTGGCAATGACATTGCCCGAATCGCCCTGTATGACCTTTTCGAGGGCCGCCTTGGCCTCCACCGACCGGTTGAGCGCTATGCAGGCCTTCGCATACTGCCAGGAAGCCTCTGCCGTAAAGTTCTTGTCGAGCGCTTTTTTGGCCAGGTTGAGCGCAGCCTCGGGCTGTTCGAGGTCGTTGTAGAGGGTCGCGGCGCCGAGCATCGCCTCGTAGTTGGCCTGGTCAAGCCGCCAGGCGACAAGGTAGCAGGCGAGGGCCTTCTCCGGAATTCCCACCGCCTCATTCGCCCGGGCGAGTTCCACCCACGTTGCCGCGTCACGTTGACCCGGCGGAACCTTATCCTCCGCATAATCAATCGCCTCCTTGTATTTTTTATCGGCGACCAGCTTATCGAGCGTCGGGTCCGAAAAAATGGAGAAGGAGGCGGCAAGCAGGAAAAGCGCAAACGCTACGCTGCTACGGCTGAAGGAAAAACACGTCATGGGTGAGGCTCCTTTTCAACAAAGTTAAGGACGCGGACGGGTGGCGGGGATGAAGGTTCTGCGTCGCCCGACGAGGCTGTTTTTGCACGGTTTGGGAAACTAATCTCCTGAGAATGAGATAGTTACAAAAAATGCTATATTGAATGAACCCATTGCAAGAGCGCAGGGGAATTTCTGTTTCTATTATAGTATTCGCCGCCGATGCCCCCCGCCTCACGGAGCGCCCTCATGCAGGAGGCGCCGCTCACCGAGGCGTTTGAAAAAATCGCCCCACGCGAAGGCCGGTCCGGGATCCGTTTTCAGGTCGGTCCTGAGCCCCTCGCTCACCGCGCGACGACCGGCGATATCCTCATGCCCGACATACCCGAAACGTTTCTCCCGCCGGTACTCGATATCGGCGCAGAGCTCCGCGAGACGATCGTACTGTGCCGCGGCAAACCCGGACCCTGCCGAGGCGGTCAGCTCGATCCCCAGGGAAAACTCATTCACGCCGCGCCGGTTATCCGGCTCGGGCATGATGCTCCCGCCGGCGTGCCATGCCTTCATCTCCTCGGGGACGAGCCTGAGGACCGATCCGCTTCGTTCGACCAGGTAGTGGCTGGAGACGCCGAGGTCGCAGAAAATTTTCAGGATCCATCGGCGGTCGAACGGGTCGGCCGGCATGATGCCTTCGGCGCATACGGTGTGGATGACGATGACGTCCACCCCGCCCGGCGTGCACCGCCCTTCCCACAGATGCCGCTTGCCCGTTGCCGCGATCCGCGAGCCGAGCGTTACGCCGTCGACCATGAGCGGGTTATCGGCATCGAGAAGGCAGGGGGTGATGTCCACGGCGATCCTCCCTCACAGAGTTTCGGCGAGAAGGTAGGGCAGCATGCGGTCGATATGGTTCGCGATGTTCCTGAAATTGTTCCGGTATTCGGCCTCGCCCTTGCCGATGGGGTCGGGTATCTCGCTGCCGCGCCGTTCGCGGGCCGGCCAGGCGCCCAGGAGGAAGACCCGGTCGAAAGCGTCGGGGACGAACATCCGGACATACTGCTTCTGGTAGTCTTCCATAACGAAGATGTAATCGGTCCGGCTCAGCTCGGCATAGTCGAGCGACCGGGAGGCGTGATCGGCGATGTCGATGCACTGCTCGCCGCAGACCATGATGGAGTCCGCCGAGGCCTTCTGGCCCTCTTTTGCATGAATTCCCATGGAGGCGACGGTTATATTGTTCCGGGGGACCCGGGCGAGTCTGTTTTTCAGGATTCCTTCGGCGGTCGGGCTTCGGCACATGTTGCCGGTACAGATGAAAACCACGCTGGGCAAGGGATCGCTCCCGCAAGGTTGGGATGGCACGGCAGAGAAAATAGTATTTTCCGGTTTTAATTCCAAAGAAGGAGATCCTCGATGTCGTTATCCGATGATGAAAAAGTCCTGATTGAAGAGGCGCTCAGCGTTTATCTCCAGGTGGTCGCCCGGCAGGTGTCGCCGGCGCAGGCGCAGCAGCTCTCCGGCGTAGCGCAGGGCATTATCCGCAAGCTCGACTCGCTCGACGCCCCGGCGAGAGGAAAAAACGGCAACAAGCCTGCCGGGATTTCCGATGAGTGGTACAACAGCGTGTGTCTCACCTGCGACAAACTCGCCCCCTCGGGATGTACCGACAAGGTGACCGAGAAATATCCCGGCAAGTGCGACCCCATCCTCCACTACGAGCGGGAGAAGCTCCTCCGCGCCAAAGCGTAGCGGGCATCCCGCCCCCGACCGACCTCCCCTGCGGCGGAGCATTGACGTGCCAAAGCTATTATTTATCAACGACCGGAAGCCCGACTACCTCCAGGACCTGACCTACAGCGGGCTTGCAGGGATCCTCGGCCCCGGAAATGTCATCGACCATCCCTGGAATCCGCACTACCACCTGCAACGCGGGAGGTACCCCCGGAACCTCGGGCATGTCAGGAACTCCCTGTTCCGCTCCCTGCTCTCGCGGGCCCCGGCCGGCCGATGCGATGCGGTCATCATCGGGGCGGCAAAACCGGCCTGCTTCGTCGAGTACCTTAAGATCGCCCGCGATATACCCGACTCCACGCCCGTCATCTTCATCGACGGCGGCGATTGGCCGGTCATCGGCGGGGACCTGTACCGGCTCAAGGCGTCGTCAGTTTACGAACGTGCGGTCGCGATCCGTCCGTTCGACCTGGTCGGCAAGCGAGAATATCTCATGGAATCGGGTTATGCGCACAACGTTTTTCCGCTCCCTTTTTCCTGCAACTTCGACTGTTTCGCCCGCGCCCGGCAACCCTCCGCCTTCAAGTACGGGGTAGCGTTCTGGGCGGTGGAATCCCATCCGATCAGGAGCGCCGTTCTCGACCGGCTGGACGGCCGGTTCGACTGCCGGGAGAACGGCTCCGTCCGCAACCAGATCTTCAAAAAATACCGGCGGCGGGGCATCCGCTATCTCGAAGAGTTGCAGTCATGCCGGGTCGTCCTGAATTTCCGCGGTACGGGCTGGGATACCCTTCGCTACTGGGAAACGCCGGGGCTGGGCCGGTTCATGATCAGCCAGCGCCCCGCCATCCGCCTCCCCGACGATTTCCGGGACGGGCAGGAGATCGTCTATTGCAGGGATGACCTGTCCGACCTCCTTGACCTCTGCGGCTATTACCTCGATCACCCGGAGGAACGGGAGACCATTGCCCGCAACGCCCGCACGCTCGCCCTGGAGAAGCACTCCTCACTGGCGCGGGCCCGCTACCTGCTCGGAGTCATGGAATCGACCCTTCGGGTGTCGTTTATGGGGGAAAGCAGTAGCCATATCCGTGCGTCTTAGACAATCGGGCACGGCACGCCGTGCCCCTACGAAGATCACAATCATGTTTAAAGGGAAGCCTATGATACTATCCGCACCAGGCAGTACGATTTTTTCCCCTTCTGCAATAACAGGTATTTCCCGTTCAACACCCGCTCGGGCCCGATCAACGCGTTCTGATCGCCGATCTTCTCCTTGTTCACCGACAGGCCGCCCTGCTGAATCATCCTCCTCGCCTCGCCCTTCGAGGGAAAAAAACCGGTTTTTTCCACGACCAGCTCGATGACCGGCACTCCGCCCGCAATCGCTGCCGCCGGGAGATCGGCCTGCGGCACCCCTTCGAATACCGAAAGAAAATCCCCCTCCGGCAGGCGACGCAGCGTCTCGGTCGTCCCGGCGCCGAAGAGCACCTCGGATGCCTCGGTCGCAGTGCGGAAGTCCTCCTCGGAGTGCACGAGCACGGTCATGGCCCGGGCCAGCGCCTTCTGCAGGGGACGCTCGTGCGGGGCGGCCGCCTGGGCGGCTTCGAGCCCCGCGATCTCTTCGCGGGAGCGGAGGGTAAAGATCCGTAAAAACCGCGGCGCATCCTCGTCGGTGGTGTTGAGCCAGTACTGGTAGAATTTATAGGGCGAGGTCCGGTCGCGATCGAGCCAGACGCTTTCACCGCCCTCCGACTTGCCGAATTTTTTCCCGTCGGACCGGGTCAGGAGCGGGCAGGTGAGCGCATGCGCCTCTCCCCCGGCCGCGCGCCGGATGAGCTCGGTGCCCGCGGTGATGTTGCCCCACTGGTCCGACCCGCCGATCTGGATCCGGCAATTCTTATTGGTATAGAGCCACAGGAAGTCGTAGGCCTGGAGGAGCTGGTAGCTGAATTCGGTAAACGAGATCCCGTTATCCCAGCGCCCCTTGACCGAGTCCTTGGCGACCATGTAGTTGACCGTGAGGTGCTTGCCGACGTCGCGGAGGAAATCGAGGAAGCGGATCTCGCGGAACCAGTCGTAGTTGTTGACGATCTCCGCGGCGTTGCCCCCCTTGAAGTCCAGGAAGCGTTCGAGCTGCGCCTTCAGGCGCTCCTGGTTGAAGCGGATGGCCTCCATGCCGAGAAGCTGCCGCTCCTCCGACTTCCCGGACGGGTCGCCGATCATGCCGGTCGCCCCGCCGACCAGGGCGATGGGTTTGTGCCCGCTGCGCTGGAAATGGACGAGCAGCATGATGGGAATCAGGTTGCCGATGTGAAGCGAGGGGGCGGTCGGGTCGAACCCCGCGTACCCGGTAACGCTGCCGGCATTGCAGAGCGCTTCGGCGCCGGGCGTGATGGCGCTGATCATGCCGCGCCAGGTCAGTTCTTCGATGAAATTCATGGGACTCCTTTTAAATAATAATGGGGAGTGGAGAAAATAAGTTTTGCGGGAAATATGAGATTTTTAAGATTCTCCGGTGGGGAAACCTCGCTTCGCGGGTTCCCCCACCCGCCTATTGCCTCCTGACTATCATTTCTCACTCTTCACCTGTATTCTCATCCCCTCCGAATGCGCCGCAAACTCCGGCGCGTACATGCACCGGACCGAGGCGAACCCTTCCGAAAATTCGCCCGCATGCGCGGCGACGACATCGTATTCGAACACATAGTGTCCCTTGCCGATGTGGGAGAAGAAAAACCCGGTCGACAGGTCGCGCGGACTCTCGTAATAAGAAAGCCCGTCCTGCCATTTGCATCCCGAGAGCGCTTCGAGCGGCTCAAACCCCGCCGCGCGACAGTCCTTCAGGTGCACGTAGTCGAGGGCGCGGTCGACGGTCAATTCGATCCGTACCGTCACGCGGTCGCCGACCTTGACGGTGTTCCCGTCGGCGAGCGGATCGAGCGCCGCTCCCCCGTCGGTGCTGCGCTTCACGAACAGCCTCCGCGTTAGCGCAAGCGGCGAGGCGGCCGGGGTGACCTTGTCGAGGTCCTCGAAATACTGCCAGTACATCGCCCCCCAGGCCGTGCCCGGCGTGGTCTTGGCGACCGTCACCCTGCCCATGGCCGGCACGACTTCCGGGCCGCTCCACGAAGCCGTGAAGTAACCGGTCCCCGCCTCGACCGAGTCGCGCGGCGGCTTCGCCGGATCGACCGTCACCGGTCCGAGCGTCACCGCAATGCCGTTTTTCGTGGAGAGGAGGTCGCTCCCGCGCAGGAGCAGCGCGTAACACGCCTCGGTCGTCGCCGGTGAGGTGCCCCAGTCGGTGGTCTGCTTGTTCTTCAGGAGCCAGAGTTTCATCCGTTCGACGGCGGCGCTGTCGTGCGCCACCTCGTCGAACGCCTCGATAGCGAGCACCTGCGCGGACAGGGGCGCGTCGTACCGGGAGCAGCCCCCGGTCATCTCCTTCCAGTACATGCCCGATTCGTCGCCGTGCAGCGCGTTTTCGCGCAGCGATTCTATGATCTGCAACGGGACCTGCGTGTCTCCTCTGCGGTGAAGGGCGAGGGCGATCATGCCCTGGAGGGAGCGGTTGCAGCGGCGCCAGTACGTCGCCGCCTGCCGGCTGTAATAGCGGCAGGCCACCCGGTTTGAGTCGGTAAAGGTATCGTCCGGGAAAAAGCTGCGCGCGTAGAGGTACTGGATCTGCTCCTGCGAAAGGTGGTCCGAGTCCGGATCGACATGCTTCATCACCGTATCGTAATCTTCACGGATGCGGGCATCCAGGTAGGAGAGTCCCCGCTCGATCATGGGGTGGAGCTGCTCCGCCCTCCCGGCCCGGTGTCCGGACGCATCGGGATCGAGCATGCCGAGGTGGTGCAGCCGGCCAAGGCCGGTAACGATGGACTGCGTGAGATACCGGTCCGGGCCGAGGCCGGGAAACCAGGGCCAGGCGCCGCTCTCCCTGATCTGCATTTTTTGCAGGTTATCGAGCGACGACGACCTTTCGTTCGCTATCCGGTTCAGGTCGAAGAGCTCGCCGACCCGGTGCTTCCGCCCGGTCTCACTCTTCCCTTCGAGCACCCAGGGGGTCTCCTCGACAAGCGCGCCCTTCAGCTCCCGGTTTTTGTCGAGGTTCGAGAGCAGCGCATCGGCGCCCCGCGATTTCCAGGCGTCGAAGACCGCCTTGATCTTCGGCGATGAATTGACGATTGCGGAAGCCACGGTCGCCGCATAGAAGCGGGCAAAGAGCCCCTCGCTGTTATCGTTGCCGCCTTCCAAAAGGCCGGGCAGGGCGGCAACCGCGTACCAGGCCGGGTTCTGCGCGAATTCGAGGGTGAGCCGGTGGTTACGCAGACTCGCCGATGCCCCTCCCGAGGCGAGTAGCTTTTGGAAGGTGAATTTCCTCACTCCGCTGCCGTTCACGGGCAAAGGCAGTGTTTCGGTGACGAGCGCCCGGTCCGTGACTACCGGAAGCGGGTCGTCTTCGCCGTCCGTCGCATCGCCGGCGGCAACAACCATGCGGACGATAACCGGTCCCGCCCCTTCCGGCACCCGTATCTCCCAGACGCAGGGCGCCGACCGTCCCTTCGGGATCGTGAAGGGGTGCACGACATCGGCGTTGCAAAACGCCGAATCGATCGGCTGCAGGGTGAGCGCATCGAGGAGCGTGAGGCGCGCCGATCCGGACAGCGAGGAATCGGACAGGTTGACGATAGTTGCGGCAAGCGAAACGCGGTCGCCCTCGCGCAGAAAGCGCGGCAGGGCGGGCATGACCATGAGCGGCTTCTGCGTGACGGCCGATTTTTCCAGCAGCCCGTATTCGAGGCTCTTCGTGTGGGCAAGGCAGAGAAGTTTCCACCGCGTCAAAGCATCCGGCACCGTGAAGGAGACCACGACCTCGCCGCTGTCGTTTGTCGTGAGCTGCGGATAGAAGAACGCGGTCTCTTCGAGGTTGGTCCGCGCGTGGACCGCGGCGAGGAGCGCCGCCTCCCGTGCATCCGGCAGGGTCGCGGCGGTAGAATCGTCACTATTCATTCCCGATAGGACCTCGCCGGTCGGAGCCTCGGCCATGGCTTTCTTCTCAAACGTCATATCTCCGGGGTCGCCGCCGCCGGTTCCTCCTGAAATGAAACCGCCCCCGCCTCCGGAAACCGGCGTCGCATTATTCACTTCTCCGCGGCGCTCCCACTGGCTGCCGGTAAAGCCGAACAGGTTGAGGCCGGGGGAGCAGGGCAAGGAACGGTCGGCAAATATCGGGTCCGGATCCCTCTTCAGGGTTGAATTTTTACCGCCGAACGGGGCGCATTGGGTTCCCGTCAATATTCCCGAAGCACGGTGACACCAGGGCCTGAACTCCCAGGAGTACGGACGGAGGGCATCGAGCGAAGCGTCATACAGGTCTGCCGCCATCTCGGCAGCGACCTTCTCCCCTCCCGGACCCCTGATTTTTATCCGCCACTCCTCGTTCCGGCCGGGGTGCAGCTTGTCCCTGAAGGTTGCAAGGCTCAGGCTGAGCTTCTTGCTCTTCCAGGGAACCGTTACCAGCGCGTCGTGGGTATAGCACGCCCCGTTCCTGATGAAGGCAAAGTGGACATCGACGTTGCCCCTGAACCGCTCCTCGATCGGGATTTCGACGAGCTTCTGGCTCTCGGAAAGCCTGAGCCACTCTTTCCTGACGACCTCCCCGTTGTGCATGACCTCGAAGAGCGCCTCGACGCCCGGATAGGCCGACCCGAGGATGAAGGCCGCCTTGTCGCCGGGTTGGCCGCTGTCCTTGACAGGAATGAAGATGTCGCCGAGCGGCGCGGCCGCGGCGCCGTTCCGGTCCGAATACAGGAGGAAATACTGCGTCGAATGCACCTCCCGCCCGAACGTATCGGTCGACGCGGCATCAACCGCGTACATGCCCTGCGGCCAGTGTTCCGCCTTGCGCAGGGAGAGCGTCGAGTCGGTCCGGGTATCGAATTTCGTCTCCTGCACCATCCGCTCCCGCGGCCACGTCACTATCGAGTCCTCTCCCCCGCAGGGGAAGCCCGGACAGGCGGCATGGAATGCACGGTCCTCCATGACCGTCGTATCGGGCCTCTGCCAGGGGCGTTCCCGCACCGCCCGGTCGGGCCCTTTCAGCCGGAAGATCCGGATCGTCCCGGCTGCCGACGTCGGCAGCCCGTTCCGGGTGAGCGCCCTGATCGGGAAGGCGGTGTCCCGCACCTTATCGACGTTCCGCGGCACCATGACACGGAGATCGAGCGCACGGTAACCGACCGAAACGCGCGACGACGCCCACCGGGTTTCGCCGCCCGCATCCGTTACCCGGACCATGACCGTGTAGTCGAAGGCCGGATTTTCGGCTTCAGGGAGGGGCAAGTCGGGCAGGGCATCGAAGGCGATCCGGAACCCTCCGGAATCGTCGGTACGCATCGAGTCGCGCGCGATGATCTTCATCCCCCCCGAAGGCCCGTCCTGCGTGAACCGGCTGCTCCACCCCGGCCTCAGCCCGCTCCGGGTAACGGTATAGGTGACGACGGCATGGTCGATCGGCGAACCGGCATAGGCTTGTACCCGACCGGTCATGATTACCGGTTCGTCAAGCCGGAACTGCCCCTTCACCGGGTCCAGGGTCACCTCGAATTTCGGCCGTTTATACTCTTCGACCGTAAACTGGGCCTGCCCGCCGTCCGGCACCCCCTTGATGCGCATCACTCCGGGCAAACCCCTGAGCGGTGCAACGAAGGTACCGCTTATGGAGCCGAAATCATTGGAAATACAGTCGAGCGAGGCGACCGGCTGGGAATTTCTGTCGAACAGGGTGACTTTTTCTTTCTGGTGCGGAACAACGGCATCGGTATCGCCGTCCCGCTGCAGGACGATCCCGGTGAAGGAGATGGTCTGGCCCGGACGGTAGATGAAGCGGTCGGTAAAAAAGGCGGTGGTGGCCCTGGTTGCCCTCTGCCCGGCCCGCGATCCGCCGGGAGTAACCCCGGCCAGTACCCGCCCGTCGCCGAACAGGCGATCGTTCCCGGCGATGATCTCCAGGGCCGATTCGACCCACCGATGCTCATCCGAATCCGCCGGAACCACGACCCGCCCGTCGCCGTCGGCCGTATCGATCCATTCCGTCGTATAACCACCCCGCCCCTTTTCCCCGGTCTCCTCACGCCGCAGTTCCTTTACCACCGCGTCTCTCAGGGGTTTTCCCGTCTCCCGGTCGCGGACGTAGAGTTCGCAGGAGCGGTCTTTCTGCTTGCGGGCCATGTACGAAATCGACGAAATCCGGATGCTGCCCGCGGCAAGCGCGGCGCGGGGAGCGGAAAAGGTCGAGTCCGTGCAGACGACGATCGCGTAGCTGCCGACGGGAAGCGGCGGCATGGCGACTTCGGCGGTGTGAATCTGGTGGTCCCCGGAATTGGGCAGGACTAGTGACCACTGCGCAACGGGCGGGTGCGTTTTCAGCCAGGGCAGGATGGAATCGGCCGCTACGCCGAACCGGCCCCAGGCATCCGGGGTCTCGACAGAGTCCCGGAGCGGCACGATCCGGAAGGTCGCGCCGTCGATATCGTTCCATTTGAGCAGCGTGCAGAACGGCCGGTTCGGCGCCGCGACCTTTTCCGTCTCGAATTTGAGCCGGCCCACCAGGATCCAGGCCTTATAAATAGTGCACTCATGCGCCCAGAACGCATCACCGTAGCGCGCCGCCGCGGTGTCGCAGTAGGCCACCGCCTCCCTCCTGAGCCACCGGTTCGCCGTATCGATACCCGGCCGGTACTGCAAGCTTGCGTGGATATCCCCGTCGACAATTTTCCAGATGACGTCGGCCGCCTCGGGGCTCTGCCTGACCCTTTCGGCGAGCCTCCTGAGGGCCGCTGCGTAGAGCCGCTCCCTGTTTTCAAGCGTGGAGAAGGTGCGCACGAAGTCGAGCCGCGCGAAATCGGCATCGATCAGGGCATCGATATTCCCGTCGGATTCATGAAAAACGATAAGTTTCTGGAGAATTTTGAGCGCGCGGCAGGGGAAGGAGAGGGAATCACCCGTCGCGAGCGGCAACCGGGCGAAGGTATCGTAATCGCTGAAATACGCCGCGCTGTCGAGCGGGAAGACATGGAGGGGCCGCAGAAAGGGGAACTGTTGGGCCGTCAGGAAATCGATGTAACGGTGGGAGAGAAAATCGTAGAGCGTCGGCCGCCGCTTATCGCAGCACCCGGAATCGGACAGCAGGCTTTTGTAGTCGGCGAGCCGGGCCGCCTTCAGCGTATCCGCATCCGCGATCGACGCTTCGTAATGACGCAGGGCGGCGTCCATGATTCTCGAAAGGTCCCAGGACGCGAGATCCCGGGAGAGCGAATCCGGAACCGGGGTTCTTTCACGAAAGCGCTGCACGTTCGCCTGGTAGTACATCCAGTACAGATCGCCGGCAATGGAGTGGAGAATGGACGCGGTCGGCCCCTTTGTTTCCGGGATCTCGCCCTCGAACCGGCCGATGGTCTTGACCGCGGCATCCTCGTCCCGCTCCGACACGAGTCGCGCCTCGTAAAGGAGCGCCCTGACGACATTGTCCGTATTCCCGAGCCTCTTTGCCGTCTGATACACGCTCTCGACCGCGGCGAGCGCGGAGGTGGTGAGCCCGAGGTGGTCGAGGGAGTCGATGTGGTTCCAGGAAACGGCATACGCGGGCGCGACCGCGTCGGCGAAAACGGCGGCGTGCATGAGAAGGCCGAGAACGATGATGCACGGCAGGGGTAGAAACGGGGTGCTGCGGGCGGGGTGCATGGTGCCTCCCTGATAGGCGCGAACGGGGGTGATGGTGCGGGACAGGACGGATAGACGCAATATACGTTTGACGTCATTCGCGGGTCAACCGTAAGCCTCCGGTGATCCACGTCTTTTCAAGCCGCAGTATTTGAAGTATCTTCTTTTTTTGACTTTCAGTTTTGCAGGAGGAAGGATTCGATGCCGTCATTGAGGATAGGAGTCTCGTCGGCCTGCAGATACCGGCATTTTTTAATACGATCGATCATCTCCAGATAAACGGGCTCGATCCAGAAGCACCCGGCTTTGATGATATCGCACATAACCGATTCGGCCAGAAGGACGCCGCTCTGCTGCGCGATCATTTTCCGTTGCCGGTCGAGCGGGATATGAAATTCGTAATAAAAAGAGGCGCTGCCGCGTAAGCCCCCGGCCAACGGTGTCTTTCGCAGCTTCTTCGCGTGAACGATATTA
>CAZYYB010000056.1:0-21420 GCA_964651515.1 uncultured Fibrobacteraceae bacterium | reverse complement strand
GGCAAACGGCCGGCAAGAGTGCCGTCGAGGAGACCATCCGCGTGCCGGTCGGCCTCATCGACCAGATCGTGGATATTATCGGCGAAGCGGTCATCGCCCAGTCCATGATTTATGCGGATAAAACCATTATGGCCATCGAAGACCAGAACCTCACCACCAAAATCGGCCATGCCGCGATGATCATGCGCCAGATGCAGGAGATGGCCATGTCCCTGCGCATGGTATCGGTAAAGGCCACCTTCCAGAAAATGGCGCGGCTTGCCCGTGATCTGTCAAAAAAGTGCGGACGGGATATCGATTTTTTCACCGAGGGCGAAGAGACGGAAATCGATAAATCGGTCGTCGAGAAAATAGGCGATCCGCTTGTCCATATGGTCCGGAACGCCGTCGATCACGGCATCGAATCCCCGCAGGAGCGGACGCTGGCCGGAAAACCGCCGAAAGGGACGGTCCGGCTGCGGGCCTACCACCGGGCGGGCAATATTTACATCGAGGTCGCCGACGACGGACGCGGGCTCGACCGGGAGGCAATCCTCGGGAAGGCGGTCGAACGGGGCCTCTGCAAAGGAGATGCCCGATTGACCGACAACGAGATTTTCGGTTTCATCTTCCTGCCCGGCTTTTCGACCGCGAAGCAGGTCACCGATGTGTCGGGACGCGGGGTCGGCATGGATGTGGTACGGCGCAATATCGACGCACTGCGCGGCTCGATAGAGATCGTGTCGGCCATCGGGAAGGGAACCACCTTTTCCATCCGCCTTCCGCTCACCCTCGCCATCGTTGACGGTATGATCGTAGCTGCCGGAAAGGAACGGTACATCATCCCGACGCTTGCGATCGTCGAATCGCTCATGCCCGGCGAGCATCAGATCGAGACGGTCATGGGTAAAGGCAGGTTCGTTAAAGTTCGCTCCGACCTCATTCCCCTGGTAGACCTTGTCGCTCTTTTCGGCGGCACGAGCATCGCCCCTTCGACCGACAACCGGAATGGAATCGTTATGATGGTCGAGGACATGCTCGGGAAAAAGATCGGGCTGCGTCTCGATGAAATCGTCGGCCAGCAGCAGGTCGTTATCAAAAGCCTGGGGGAAGAGCTCGGCGAAATAACGGGGGTCACCGGCGGCGCGATCATGAACGACGGCAGCGTGAGCCTGATACTGGATATCGGCGGTATTGTGAAGCTGGCGCATGGAACATGAAAAGGCTTCAGGCTTCAGGAAAAAAACAACAGGGACTATAACGATCGTGGCTATCAAGAAACCGACGAAACCGAACGCGCAGGAGATCGTGATTTTCGATCTGCGACTATCCGGGAGTGTCAAGTGCGCTCCGCCGATACCGTCCCTTTATTTCATGCGGTCGCTGAAGGAAGACGCCGGCCCGGCCCATCCGGCCGGTTATTTAAAATATCGGATTTCAACGTTTGTTTCCTTACTCATCAATATCTTTAGAAAGGAGCATCGAGCATGTCTCACCCATCGGAAGGCGGAGCGGCGGTCGCTGAACTGAGCGGCGTCGGCGAAAAACTGGCCGGCAAGTACCTCACCTTCAGGCTGACAGAAGAGGAGTACGGCCTTGAGATCCTCAAGGTGCAGGAGATCATCCAGATGCAGTCGGTGACACGGGTGCCGCGCACGCCGGATTACGTCCGCGGCGTCATCAACCTTCGCGGGAAGGTGATACCGGTCGTCGACCTGCGGGCAAAATTCGGCTTTGAAAATTGCGCCGACACCGAGCGGACCTGCATCATCGTGGTCCAGGTCGCCCACGCCAGCGCGACCATCGTGATGGGAGTCATCATCGACGAGGTGAAAGAGGTCCTCGATATCCATGCGGATAATATCGAGGAAACCCCCTCGTTCGGCGCGACCATCGACACGGATTTCATACTCGGGATGGGAAAGATCGGGCAGAGTGTAAAAATTTTGCTCGATATCGACAAAGTGCTGTCCGCCGAAGAGATCGCGGCGCTCCAGACGTCTCGATCCTGAAAAAAAACGATAGGTTCATTCAATCACCACAATTTAAACGGAGGTGTTATGCTCAACAATATTAAAATGGGGCCGAAGATGATCGGCGGATTCATTCTTATCTCGCTCATGTCGTCGTTCATCGGGATGCATTCGGCAGGCAGTATTGAACACATCGTTATCGGAACCGCCATCGCTTCCGTCATTGCGCTTTTCATCGGCATATCGCTGACTCTTTCCATTGTTAGCCCACTTGCAAAGGGCATTGCCATGATGCAGGAGATGGTCAAGGGGCACCTGGCCACCCGTCTCAAGATGAACCGGAAGGACGAAATCGGCGCTCTTGCCGATGCCATGGACGAGTTCGCCGACGATTTGCAGAGGAATGTCGTCGGCGCGATCCAGAAAATCGGGGAAGGAGATCTCGCGGTCGACCTGAAGGCCAAAGACGACCGGGATGAGATTATCCCGGCAATCATGAAGACGACGGAAAGCCTGAAGTCGCTTGTCGCGGAAGCGGGAATGCTGCGCGGCGCGGCCATCGAAGGCAAGCTTGCGACGCGGGGGAAGGCCGACCGGTTCAAGGGCGGGTATAAGGAAATTGTCCAGGGGGTGAACGATTGCCTCGATGCGGTCGTGGGTCCGCTCAATGTCGCCGCCGAGTATGTGGATAAGATCAGCAAAGGCAATATTCCCGCCAGAATAACCGAAACGTACCAAGGTGATTTTAACGCGATTAAAAACAATCTGAACCGCTGCATCGATGCGGTTAATGCGCTCATCGCCGATGCGAATATGCTTTCGCTTGCCGCGGTGGCGGGCAAACTGGCAACGCGGGCGGATGCGGAAAAGCATGAAGGGGACTTCCGGAAGATTGTCAAGGGGGTGAACGATTGCCTCGATGCGGTGATCGGTCCGCTCAATGTCGCCGCCGAGTATGTCGAAAAAATCAGCAAGGGCAACATTCCGCCGAAAATAACCGATAAGTACAACGGCGACTTCAATACGATCAAGAATAACCTGAACACCTGCATCGGTGCGGTCAACGCGCTGGTCGCGGATGCCAATATGCTGTCGCGGGCCGCCGTGGAAGGGAAGCTTGCCACGCGTGCCGATGCGACGAAGCATGAGGGCGATTTCCGGAAGATCGTGCAGGGGGTGGACGATTGCCTTGATGCGGTCATCGGTCCGCTCAATGTGGCCGCGAAGTATGTCGATAATATCAGCAAAGGCACTATTCCGGCCAAGATCACCGACACCTACAACGGCGATTTCAACACCATCAAGAATAACCTGAATAAATGTATCGATGCGGTGAACGCGCTGGTCGCGGATGCCGCAATGCTGTCGCGGGCCGCGGTGGAAGGCAAACTCGCCACGCGCGCCGATGCGGCGAAGCACGAGGGCGATTTCCGGAAGATCGTGCAGGGAGTGGACGACTGTCTCGATGCGGTCATCGGCCCGCTCAATGTTGCGGCGAAGTATGTCGACGACATCAGCAAAGGCGTCATTCCCGCGATCATCACCGACACGTACAACGGCGATTTCAACACGATTAAGAACAACCTGAATGTGGTGGTGACGATGATGAGCAATCTTCTCAAGGAAACGGATGCCATAACCCGGGCGGCCGAAGCAGGCGAGCTCGACAAGCGGGCGAACCCCGACCTGTTCCAGGGCGGCTGGAAGCAGCTGGTTACCGGTGTCAACGATACCATCACCAATATCGTCAACCCGCTCATGGTGACCGCCGACTATGTGGACAAGGTTTCCAAGGGAATCATTCCGCCCGAGATAACCACGGTATACAAGGGACGGTATAACCTTATCAAAACGAACCTGAATGCCGTTGTGAAGATGATGAGCGACCTGCTCAAGGAAACCGACGGCATCATCAGGGCGGCGGCCGACGGCGAGCTCGATAAACGCGCCAATCCCGACCTCTTCCAGGGAGGCTGGAAGCAGCTGGTTGCCGGTGTCAACGATACCATTACCAATATCGTCAACCCGCTCATGGTGACCGCCGACTATGTGGACAAGGTTTCCAAGGGAATCATTCCGCCCGAGATAACCACGGTATACAAGGGACGGTATAACCTTATCAAAACGAACCTGAATGCCGTTGTGAAGATGATGAGCGACCTGCTCAAGGAAACCGACGGCATCATCAGGGCGGCGGCCGACGGCGAGCTTGATAAACGCGCCAATCCGGATCTCTTCCTCGGCGGATGGAAACAACTCGTTTCCGGTGTCAATGATACGATCACCAATATCGTCAACCCGCTCATGGTAACCGCGGATTATGTGGAAAAGGTTTCGAAGGGAGTTATCCCCCCGGAGATCAGCGATGAGTACAAGGGCCAGTATAATCTTATCAAAAACAACCTCAACGCCGTGGTAAAAATGATGAGTGCCCTGCTCGGGGAAACCAACCTCCTGGTCCAGGCGGCGATCGGCGGACAGCTTGCAACCCGTGCAAATGCCGGGTTGTTCGTCGGAGGATGGAACGAGCTTGTTGCTGGTGTCAACAAAACCCTCGATTCCGTACTTGAACCGATCAATGAAGCGGCCGGGATTCTCGAAAAGGTCGCGGGCCGCGATATGACCGCCCGGGTCAAGGGAGATTACAAGGGTGACCATGCGAAGATAAAAATCGCCCTCAATACCGCGGTCGATAACCTGGATCAGGCGCTTGCGCAGGCGGCGGAATCGGCCGAGCAGGTGGCGGGCGCCAGCCAGCAGATCTCCGCCGGCAGCCAGTCGCTCGCCCAGGGTGCGAATGAACAGGCTTCGAGCCTCGAAGAGGTGTCGTCGAGTCTCGAAGAGATGTCGTCAATGACAAAGCAGAACGCGGAAAACGCCAACCAGGCGAAAACCCTTGCTGCCGAGGCAAACGGCAATGCGGCTCAGGGCGCCGAAGCGATGAGCAGCATGAGCGTTGCCATCAATAAGATCAAGGATTCATCGGACCAGACCGCCAAGATCGTCAAAACGATCGACGAGATCGCGATGCAGACCAATCTTCTCGCCCTCAATGCGGCCGTCGAGGCGGCACGGGCCGGTGAAGCGGGCAGGGGATTCGCCGTCGTGGCGGAGGAGGTGCGCAATCTCGCCCAGCGTTCGGCGCAGGCCGCCAAGAATACGGCGGATATGATCAGCGAATCGGTGAAGAACGCGGAGGACGGCGTCAAGATTTCCGTCGATGTTTCCAAGTCGTTCGAATCGATCGCCGGGAGCTCGAAGAAGGTCAACGATTTGATCAATGAAATCGCCGCCGCATCGAAGGAACAGTCGACGGGCATCGATCAGTTGAACACCGCGGTGGCGCAGATGGACAAGGTGACCCAGCAGAATGCGGCCAACAGCGAGGAATCGGCGGGGGCCTCGGAGGAGTTGAGTTCGCAGGCCGAGGAGCTGCAGACCATGATCGCGCAGTTCAGCCTGACCTCGATCGGCGGGAAGCATGAAAAGTCCTTGCGCTCCCAGCATCCGGGACGGACGATCCAGCACGTTGAGGAGCATGACCGTTCGGGAAAAACGAAGGTGGCTTTCCTCGAAAATCCGCGGTCCCGGAAATCCGGCAATGGGAAAATCGACCCTGAGGAGATCATTCCCATGAAAGGTGACGTCCTCCGGGAGTTTTAGTCGCT
The DNA here is from genome assembly GCA_964651515.1 of uncultured Fibrobacteraceae bacterium. GTDB lineage: Bacteria > Fibrobacterota > Chitinivibrionia > Chitinivibrionales > Chitinispirillaceae > BOG-1184. The sequence goes on along the minus strand of CAZYYB010000056.1, from coordinate 15,800 downwards.
TCGAGCAGCATCATGTTCATTTACCGCTGCCCCGCTCTTTACGGCGGGGCAGCCTGAAGGATCTTCAATGAAGGGCCGATTGCTTGTTATCGATGATGAGAAGGCGTTCTGTTCCTTTCTCCGGTGCCTGTTCAATCAGGACGGCTATGCCGTTGAAACGTCACCGAACGGAAAAAACGGTCTCGAACGCGCGCGGGCGGAGAAATTCGACGCGATTATCACCGATATCATCATGCCCGGGCTCAACGGCGTGGAGGTCATCGCGCGCCTTCGGGCCGATGGGAATGAAATCCCGATTATTGCCATAACCGGCTACACTCCCCGCGAAACGATGTTCAATACCGCTCAATATCACTACCTCGATTTCATCCTCTATAAGCCGTTTTCCGCCGAGGCGATCCGGGATATCGTTGAAACCGCGCTTGCAGCTTCCGGCAGGATCGAGAAGTTTCAGGAAGAGGCCGATGAATCATTCTTCCCCTTCAACAACCGGGGCCTGTGAGAAGGCTCGATAAAGGAGGGAAAATGCCGTAATCGCCGCTTTAAGGCCCTGCTTGTACGACGCCCGGTAAGCTCCTGTCTATTCGGGAAATCCAACCCTCGAAGCCGCCGCAGGTTTCGCTTTTAAGCCCGCCGCTATTGCATGGAATCGATATTGTCTTATGGCATTTTCGGTTCAATTATCGTGCACGATGCCGGAAAAAGTGATATAATTAGCATTATCGGGATTAAATGCGGAGCCTGTCGCCGGTGCGTGCCCGGCAGAAAACCCTGCCGGAGTTCGGTTCAGGACGGAGCCGTCGCCGCTTAACGGTATTTCATATTCGAGAGCCCTATGCCCCACGAATACGGATCGGTCGAAGAACGGCTCAACACCATTGCGGCGAAGATTCCGCTTCTCGAAAAAAACGATCTCGCGCCATTGAGCTCCATCCTCGATACCCTTTCCGGCCTTACCGGGGAAGGCATACTTTCCCCGGCCTTTATCACCCAGATCCAGCGGACGATCTCTCTCATAGAAAATATGATCCTCGGCGAGGTCGATTTTGCCGCGGGCGGCAAAAAACTCTGCCAGAGCATCGAGAAAATGCTGAAAGAGACCGGAAGCCTGATGCGCCGGGAAGTCCTTGACCGGAATGTCCCTGACGGTGAAAAAACGAAAGTGCCGGCACCCGTTTTGCCGCCCGTATCCGGGGAAGCCGGCAGGGCGGTAGGCGCCGGGGAATCGCTCACGTTTGAAGGCGACCGGTCGCTCTTGACTGATTTTGTCAATGAAGCGCGCGACCATATTACCACGGCGGAAACGCTGCTGCTTGAACTGGAGGCAAACCCGACCGATTCCGAACGCATCGATGCGGTCTTCCGGTCGTGGCATACCGTCAAGGGTGTGGCGGGTTTTCTCAACCTCAAGGAGATCCAGAAGCTTGCCCACAGCATGGAAAGCGCAATGGACCGCGTGCGCAGGGGCGAATGCACCCTGAATGCCGCCTCCATCGATGCCTTGCTCGAATCCAACGATTGCCTCAAGGTCTTTATCGGGAACGTCGAAAAAGCCATCGGCGGCGCACCCCTCGCCATTCCGGAAAAATACGAAGCGCTACTTGAACGTCTCGGCTCCCTGGTAGCGCGGAAAACCGATACGGCAGGCGAAACATTGCCGGAAGGTAATCGGAAAATCGGCGAAATCCTCGTTCAGGAGGGGGGCGTGACCCAGGAGACGCTCGACGAAGCGCTCCGGATGCAGAAAAAGGGCGAGGCAAGAAAAGCCGGTGAAATACTCCTCGACGACAGGCTGGTCGCGCCCCAGGCCGTCGGCGGAGCCATTGCCGCGCAATCGCCCCCCCGGTCATCCATCGCCATTGAGGAAACCATCCGGGTGCCTGTCAATCGCATCGACCAGTTGGTCGACGCGATCGGCGAGGCGGTGATCGCCCAATCGATGATCTATGCCGATAAGCTCGTCCTGGGCATCGCGGACCAGGCGGTGCAGACGAAGATCGGCCATGCCGCCATGATCATGCGCCAGATCCAGGAGATGGCCATGTCGCTGCGGATGGTCTCGGTGCGGGCGACCTTCCAGAAGATGGCCCGCCTTGCCCGGGACCTGGCGAAAAAATGCAAACGGGAAATCGATTTCATTACCGAAGGTGAAGATACGGAACTCGATAAATCGGTGGTTGAAAAAATCGGGGATCCCCTGATCCACATGATCCGCAATTCGGTCGATCACGGCATAGAACCGCCCCTCGAACGGGAGAAATCCGGAAAGCCGCTTCGCGCGACGGTCAAACTGCGCGCGTACCACCGGGCCGGCAATATTTATATCGAAGTATCGGACGACGGCCGGGGACTCGATCGCGAGGCCATCCGCCGCAAGGCGATCGACAAGGGTCTCTGCACGGCCGACGAACACCTGACGGAAGAGGCTATCCACCGGTTCATTTTCCTGCCCGGATTTTCGACGGCGAAACAGGTGACCGACATTTCCGGCCGGGGCGTGGGCATGGATGTCGTCCTCCGCAATATCGAGGCGCTGCGCGGATCGGTGGAAATTGCATCGGCGCCGGGCAAAGGCACCACGTTTTCGATCCGCCTGCCGTTGACACTAGCGATTGTCGACGGAATGATCGTGCGCGCCGGCGGGGAGCAATACATCGTGCCGACCCTGGCGATCATCGAATCGCTCCGCCCCGCGGAAGGCCAGATAGAACGGGTGATGCAGCGCGCCGCCATGATCAAGGTGCGCAACGACCTCATCCCGCTGGTCGATCTCGAAACGCTGTTTGGAAAGAACACCGCCGCCGGGACCGAGTACTCGCGGGACGGGGTAGTCATGATCGTCGAAGACATGCTGGGAAAAAAAATCGGCCTGCACCTCGATGAAATCATCGGGCAGCAACAGGTGGTGATCAAGAGCCTCGGCGAAGAGATGGGCGAAATTCCCGGGGTGACCGGCGGAGCGATCATGAGCGACGGCTCGGTCAGCCTGATCATCGATGTCGGCGGCATTGTCAAGTTGTCGCAATGTTGAAATAGCGCACGGTCGGCCCGCCCGGAAACGAGGCGGGGCGACGGCTTTTAGCTTTTGTTGTATAACGGGCGGATTTCCGGTTTGCCTTTTTCAGGGAGTGTTCACAATGTCCACCAGCACGCAATCGGCGACAACCGACGTGAGCGCCGCGGGCGCGAAACTCGCCGGCAAATATCTCACCTTCCGTCTCGCCGAGGAGGAGTACGGCCTTGAGATTCTCAAGGTGCAGGAGATCATCCAGATGCAGATGGTCACCAGGGTCCCGCGAACGCCCGAGTATGTCCGGGGCGTCATCAACCTCCGGGGCAAGGTGATACCGGTCGTGGACCTGCGACGCAAGTTCGCGCTGGACGCGGCGCCGGATACCGAAAAGACCTGCATCATCGTCGTCCAGACCGGATTCCTTGAGGTAAAGGTAACCATGGGAATCATCATCGATGAGGTCAAGGAGGTACTGGATATCCGCGCCGAAAATATCGAACAGACGCCGGCATTCGACGCTTCGGTAAATACCGAATTCATCCTCGGCATGGGCAAGATAGGCGGCAGCGTGAAGATACTGCTTGATATCGATAAGGTGCTTTCCGTTAAGGAACTGGCCGAAATCGGCAAGGCGGCATGAAACGGTCGCAGCGGAACCCGATCAATAACACGACAACCTCACAACCATCAAGGAGTGGCGCGATGCTCAATAAAATAAAAATCGGAACCAAATTGCAGGTAGGATTTCTCATCGTATCGGCGATCGCCTCGATAAACGCCATCCAGGCGATATACAACTTCAGGTCGCTCGACAAAGGCAATACCTACCTCTATGAAAAATGCACGCTTCCGCTTGCCCAGGTGGGAACGATTGCAACGGATTTCATGAAAGTCAGGGTATCCCTGCGCGATATGCTTCGCGGGGATGATGCGGCATCCGTTCAGGCCACCGCGGATAAAATGAAAAACGACCGGATGAATTTCGCGAAAAGCGTGGAAGATTTTAAAGCCACGGTCACCGGCGAAACCGATCAAAAAAGCTACGAAGCCTTCTGCCAGTCAACCAGTGAATTCAACGGCGTCATCGATGAGTTGGAGTCGCTCGCCCGACAGAAAAAAATCGCCGAGGCATGGAAGGTCATCGACCTCAAGGGACCAGCGGTTATCAGGGAGGAGCAGGCCCAGATCGATGCATTGACCAGGAATGTTCTCCAGAATTCAAAACTTGCGGCCGAGAATAATGCGAAGGAAACGCACGCCGCCACGGTCATGATGATCATCATCCTGCTCATCGGCTCCGGCATCGGCATCGCCATCGGCATCTTCCTCACCCGCTCCATTGCCGGGCCGCTATCGAAATGCGTGGAGATGATGCGGGAACTCGGCAAGGGGCACCTTAAGAGCCGTGTGCATATGGAGGATCGTTTTGATGAGATCGGCATCCTGTCACAGACCATGGACCGGTTCGCCGACGACCTGCAGAATCATGCCGTTGCGGATATCCGCAGAATAGGCGACGGCGACCTGACCGGCGACATCGCCGTCATGGACGATCGGGACGAAATAGGTCCCGCCATCCAGGCAACGCGGAATTCGCTCAAGCAGCTTATTGAAGATCTGGAGACGTTGAGCAGGCAACACGATTGCGGCGAGACCGACGCGGTGATCGATGTCGACAAATTCCGCGGTGCGTACCGCGAGATGGCCGAAGGAGTCAACGTGATGGTCGCCGGGCATCTCGCCGTCAACAGGAAGGCGATGGCCTGCGTGGCCGAATTCGGCAAGGGAAATTTCGAGGCCGAGCTCGAAAAATTTCCCGGCAAGCAGGCGTCCATCAATGAAACCATCGAACAGGTCCGCGACAACCTGAAGGCGCTGATCATCGATACGCGGATGCTGACAACCGCTACCCTGGAAGGAAAGCTCTGGATGCGCGCCGACGCGACGTCGCATCAGGGCGATTTCCGCGCGATCGTGCAGGGAATCAACGATACGCTTGATGCGGTGATCGGCCCGCTCAACGTGGCCGCCGAGTATGTTGACCAGATGAGCCGGGGAGAACTCCCGGACAAGATCACGGAAAATTACAGCGGCGACTTTAACAATATCAAGAACAACCTCAACCAGTGCATCGATGCGCTCGGCGGCCTTCTCAGCGCGCATGCGGAAATGCGCGAACAGCACGATCGGGGCATGACCGACGCCGTGATGCCGGAGGAGAAGTTCCAGGGCGCCTATGCCGTAATGGCGAAGGGAATCAACACGCTGGTACAGTCGCATATCGCCGACAAATTGAAGATCGTCGAAGTCGTCGGCCAGTATGCACAGGGCGACTTTTCCCCGGACATGGACCGACTGCCGGGCAAAAAGGCGGCGATCACCGAGGCAATCGATAAAGTTAAAAACCAGATGTTGTCGGTCAACCAGGAGATCATGCTCCTGGTCGAGGCGGCAAAACTCGGCAAACTTTCGGTCCGGGCGGATGAATCGCGCTTCCAGTACAGTTTCAAGGAGATGGTGAAAGGGCTGAACGAGGTCATGGACGCGGTGGTCGGGCCGTTGAACGTCGCGGCGAAATGCATCGACGATATCAGCAAGGGCTCCATCCCGGAGAATATCACCGAAACCTTCCAGGGCGATTTCAACCAGCTCATCGCCAACCTGAACACCTGCATCGATTCGGTAAACCTCCTCGCGGTCGATACCAAAATGCTGAGCAGCGCCGCGCTGGAAGGAAAGCTCTGGATGCGCGCCGATGCGACGGCACACCAGGGCGATTTCCGTACAATCATCCAGGGCATCAACGACACGCTCGACGCGGTCATCGGTCCGCTCAATGTCGCGGCCGATTACGTGGATAAGATAAGCCGCGGGGAGATCCCCGAGAAGATCACCGCAAACTACAGCGGCGATTTCAACAACATCAAGAACAATCTCAACCAGTGCATCGACGCGCTGAGCGGCATCCTTTCCGCCCGCGCCGAGATGAGCGATCAGCACGACAAAGGCATGATCGGCGCAATAATGCCGGTGACGATGTTTCAGGGCGCCTATGCGGAGATGGCGAAGGGAATCAACAGCCTTGCGCTGTCGCATATTGCGGTGACGATGAAGATCGTGGAGGTGGTCGGCCGGTATGCCCAGGGCGATTTTTCGGTTGACATGGACCGCCTGCCGGGCGAGAAGGCGATGATCACCGAGGCCGTCGATAAGGTAAAAAGCCAGATGCTTTCGGTTAACAAGGAGATCATGAATCTCGTCGACGCGGCGAAGCAGGGCAGGCTCGCGGTCCGCGCGGATACTTCGCGATTCCAATACAGCTTCAAGGATATGGTAAGCGGACTGAACGACGTCCTGGATGCCGTGGTCGGACCGCTGAACGTAGCGGCGAAAAATATCGACGACATCAGCAAAGGCGTCGTGCCGCCGAAAATTACCGAAACCTTTCAGGGCGATTTCAGCCTGCTTATCAACAATCTGAATACCTGCATCGATGCGGTCAACCTGCTGGCAACCGATACCCGCGCACTCAGCAGCGCCGCCGGGGAAGGCAGGCTCTCGGTACGCGCCGATGCTTCGAAGCACGAGGGGGATTTCCGGAAAATCGTGCAGAGCGTGAACGATACACTCGATGCGGTGATCAAGCCGGTGAATGAGGCTGCCGCCGTCCTCGAACAGATCGCCTCGCGGAATATGACGGTCCGGATGCGGGGCGATTACAAGGGAGATCTTGCAACGATCAAGCACGCGCTCAATACGGCGGTGGATAACCTCGACCAGGCGCTGACCCAGGCGGCGGAATCGGCCCAGCAGGTGGCGGGAGCCAGTTTGCAGATTTCCGCGGGAAGCCAGTCGCTTGCGCAGGGGGCGAATGAGCAGGCATCGAGCCTTGAAGAGGTATCGTCGAGTCTCGAAGAGATGTCGTCGATGACAAAACAGAATGCGGAGAATGCCCTCCAGGCAAAGAGTCTTGCCGGAGAGGCGAAATCCAACGCCGCCGGGGGAGTCGGGGCCATGGGAAGCATGGCCGCGGCAATCAACAAAATAAAGGAGTCGTCGGACCAGACCGCCAAGATTGTCAAGACGATCGACGAGATCGCCATGCAGACCAACCTGCTCGCACTGAATGCCGCGGTCGAAGCGGCGCGGGCGGGAGAGGCCGGCAGGGGATTTGCCGTGGTCGCGGAGGAGGTGCGCAACCTTGCCCAGCGTTCGGCCCAGGCGGCCAAGAACACGGCCGATATGATTACCGAATCCGTCAAGAATGCGGAGCAGGGCGTGCGCATTTCCGGTGAGGTGGCCAATTCGTTCGAATCCATCGCCGCAAGCTCCAAAAAAGTCGACGACCTGATAAGCGAAATCGCCGCCGCCTCGCAGGAGCAGTCGCAGGGGATCGATCAGCTGAATAATGCGGTCGCGCAGATGGACAAGGTAACGCAGCAGAATGCCGCGAACAGCGAAGAGTCGGCGAGCTCCGCCGAGGAGCTGAGCTCACAGGCGGAAGAACTCCAGAGCATGATTTCCCAGTTCAAGCTGAGCGTATCGACCGACAGGATAAAAGAAGGACCGCAGCAGGCATCGGCGAAGCGTCAATCGGCCGGTCGGTCGGCGGATGCGGAGCTGCAATTCGCCGGCAGGCGGTCCGGTCGCGAAAAAATTGATCCCGAGGGAGTCATCCCGCTACGGGATGAGGCGTTGAGGGAGTTTTAGTCGTTCGTTCAATCCCCTTCTCGTTCCGGAAGGGGATTACCGTAATTAAACCTGCTCGGCATGGTGCACGAGGTGCTATGAACGGCAGAATCCTCGTTATCGACGATGAGAAGGCATTCTGCTCCTTTCTCCGCTGTATATTCAACGACGCCGGCTACCATGTCGAGACGGCGCGCAACGGCCGGGAAGGTCTGCTGCTGGCCCGGGCCAGGGCATTCGAGGCGATCATCACCGACATGATCATGCCGGAACTTGATGGCATGGGCCTGATCACCCTGCTGCGCGCCGAGGGCAACGAGGTGCCGGTCGTGGCCATCACGGCCTATACCCCCTTCGAAATCAACCTCGATTCGGCGAATGCGCACGGTATCGATCAGCTGATAAAAAAACCGTTTACCGGTCATCAAATCCGGAGCGCCGTCGAAGGAGCGATTTCTTCCGCCGCCCGTCGGGAAACGCACCATTCACCAGGTCAGGGAAGTTCCTTCCTTCCATTCCGGAACCGGGGACTTTAGCGCACTTCATTTCTGGTGCATCGGACGGTGCATTGTGATATAATCTCAAACATCGGGTCGTCACGGGCGGCAGGCCGTCGCAACGACGGCGTCCCGCTCAAAAAGATGCATGCGGAGAGAACGCGTGGACGGGAAAACATTCGAAAAATTCAGGACTCTTGTTTACGAAAAAAGCGGTATTTCGATAAAACAGGATAAGATCGCCCTCGTTACTGCGCGGGTCGGGAAACGCATGCGGACGCTGGCGATCGACGATTACAAGGTCTACCTGGATCGGGTGCTCGACGACCCGACCGGTGAAGAACTGGTCTTGCTGCTCGACAGCATTTCCACCAATGTAACCAATTTTTTCAGGGAAAACCACCACTTCATCTTTCTCACCGAGAAAATACGGGAGTGGGCCCGGTCGGGAGCGGCACATTTCCGGTTCTGGTCGGCGGCTTCTTCGACCGGTGAAGAGCCGTATTCGATAGCAATGACGGCGCTCGATGCCATGGGAGATGCACCGGCCGATGTTAAAATACTCGCAACCGACATTTCGACCCGGGTACTCGGCGTATGCTCGAAGGGTATTTATTCCGTCCGGCAGATTGAACCGGTTCCCGCGGAATACCGGCAGCGTTTTTTCACGAAGAACGGCACGGGCGAATCCGCGCAATACGAAGCGGGCACGGCGCTCAAACGGATAATCCGGTTCGCCAGGCTTAACTTATCAGAAGTTCCGTTTCCGATGCGCGGTCCCTTTGATGTGGTTTTTTGCCGGAATGTCATGATTTATTTCGATAATGTCGTCCGGAGAAGGCTTCTGGAGGAGTGCTACCGTCTGTGCCGGAAGGGAGGCTATCTGTTCGTCGGCCATGCAGAGACCCTGACCGGAATTCTGAGCGAGTTCAAACCGGTTGCGCCGTCTATTTACGTTAAAGAATAAGGGGAGGAAGTAATGGAAGCTTTATGGATTAATACGTTCTGCACCACCACCATCGATGTTTTCCGAACCATGTTTTCGATTGAGGCGAAACCGGGGACTCCCCGACTGAAAGGTGAGCCCTACCCGACCGCCGACATCACCGGAATCATCGGTTTTTCCGGTGAGGCACAGGGATCGATCGCCCTGAGTTTTCCGAGCGATACGGCATTGAAAATGGTTTCGACGCTGGTCGGAGCGCCCATGACCGGGCTCGACATGGAGGTTGCCGACGGCATCGGCGAGCTGGCAAATATCGTTGCGGGCAACGCAAAAAAAGAGATCAACGGAATCGGGCTTTCGATATCCCTGCCCCAGGTGGTTATCGGCAAGAATCACGTGCTTTCGGTTCAGTCGACCATCCCGATCGTCGTCATTCCCTTTTCGACGCCGCTCGGCGATTTTGTGGTCGAGTTCTGTCTCAAAAAGAAATAACTGCGGGTAAACAGGAGGCTTTTTTATGAAAGTTCTGTTAGTAGACGACTCCGCAACGATCCGGCGCATCCTGAAAGGGCTGCTGGGTCCTCTGGGCATTTCCGACATTCTTGAAGCCGGGAACGGGGTCCAGGCGTTGAAGGTTCTGGCCGAAAATCCGGGCATCGATTACATGCTCCTCGACTGGAACATGCCCGAGTTGGATGGTCTTGGGGTATTGAAACAGGTGCGCGCAAACGATGCCTACCGCGATCTGAAAATAATCATGTGCACCTCGGAGGCGGATAAAACCAAGGTGATCGAGGCAATCAAGGCGGGAGCGAATAATTATATAGTCAAGCCGTTTACCCCTGACATTGTCAAGGAAAAGCTGGTTCTCTGACGAGTAGTGCTATGCGACATGTCATCGGCGTTGCCGATATGAAAATTTCGGCGCAGCAGGGAGACCTGCTTATCACCCATGCGCTGGGGTCGTGCGTGGGAATCACCATTCACGACGAGCAGGCGTGCGTCGGCGGGATTCTCCATTACATGCTCCCCCTGTCGGCCATTGCCGAAGATAAGGCTGCGGCCAATCCGCTGATGTTCGGCGATACCGGCATCCCGTTTTTTTTCGAGGAAGCCTACCGGAAAGGCGCCCGCAAGGAGCGGCTGCGCGTCGTCATGGCCGGGGGGGCTCAGGTGCTGGGCGATGTCGATGATACTTTTGCCATCGGCAAGCGCAATATCGTCATCGCCCGCAAGCTTTTCTGGAAAAACAACGTGCTCATCGCCGCCGAACATGTGGGCGGGACTATTCCCCGCACCCTGTCGCTCGCTATCGGTTCCGGAATGACCCATCTGTCGAGCAGGGGGGAGACGCTGCCGCTATGAAAGTACGCGACCTGCTCCTCGGCCACATCCGAAAACTCCGGCCGCTTCCCCCGACCGCGCTGCGTCTCGCCGGGCTGCTGGATTCTCCGCTTTACAGTATCGATGAATGCGTCAACGTTATACGCTACGACGAGGCACTGGCGCTCGAAGTCATGATCTATGCGAATTCGGCCTATTCGGGAGCTTCGCGCCCGATAAGCGATATCCGCGGCGCGGTCATCCGGCTGGGGGGCGGCCGCATCCTCAAGGAGATCCTGGCAAAGCACCTGAAATCGATCATGAGCGGAAACCTGAGCGCCTACGGGTATGCCGAAGTCGACCTCTGGCGGCACAGCGTCGCCGCCGCGACCGCCGTCGAATCGCTCGGGCCGTATCTCGTCAGTCCGATCGGGGGACTCGCTTTCGCGGCCGCACTCATGCACGACATCGGGAAACTTATCCTGGCGCGTGCCGCACCGAAGGCCCGGATGGACGAACTCTGGAAAAAAGTTTCGGTCGAAGCGTGCACCTGTGAACAGGCGGAAAAGGCGGTGTTCGGGTTTTCGCACGCCGATGTGGGCGCCGAGATGATGGTGGAATGGAAGATGCCCGAGGCGATCGAACGAAGCGTCCGGAACCACCACGCGGTTTGCGCGGAGGCGGATCCGATGACCGATTGCGTATCGGTAGCCAATATCGTGGCGCGATCGGTGGGCGAGGGGATAGGATTCGAGGGAATGAGTTTCGGGCATGACAGCCGTGCCGCCGGCCGCCTTGGATTGACCAGGGATATTGTTGAGAAGGTGTGCGCGCAGACGACCTGCCGGATGAAGGATGTTCTTGCCTTTTTCGGCGTATAACGGGTGCAGTGCGGAGGACGGTATGGCCTATACGGTGATGGTAGTTGATGATTCGGAAACAATCCGCTCGGTTCTTGAGCGATCGCTTACCATGACGAAGTTGCCGATTGACGCGGTCGTTCATGCCGCCAACGGCAGGGAAGCGCTCGGCAAACTCAGGGAACAATGGGTGGATATCGTCTTTTCGGACATCCATATGCCGGAAATGAACGGGATCATGCTGGTCAATGCCATGCAGGAGGATCCCGGTCTCCGCGACGTTCCGATCATCATTATTTCGACCGAAGGAAGCACCACGCGCATCGAAGAACTTAAAAAAATGGGCATCAGGGGTTATCTGCGCAAGCCGTTTACCCCTGAAGCGATCCGCGACGTTATTGTTTCCACCCTGGGGGCCTGGGATGAACCATGAAGCGATGAGTCAATCACTGAAAGCCGTCGTCGTTCGCGTGCTTGAGGATGCGGCGTTCGTGTTCAGCGACGACTTGCCCCCTGACGCGCACCCGTCGGAGGCCGACTGGAATCCGCCCGGCGTCTCGCTTACCTTCACCGGCGAGACATCCGGAACCTTCCGGTTGTGGGCGGACGAGCCGCTCCTGCGCGTACTGTCGGCAAATATGCTCGGGCTTGAACCGGGAAGCGGCAATGCCGCGGAAAAAGGGAGCGATGCGCTCAGGGAGACGGCGAATATCATCCTGGGAAATCTCCTGACCGATCATTTCGGTACGGAGGCGGTTTTCGACCTGGGCCTTCCCTCGATTGCCGATCCGGCCCGGGCGAAGTCCGATTGCCTCGATGACGCCGGCGTATGGCTTCGGGCCGAAGGGAATACCCTGCTGGCCGTCGTCGAAATCGACGGACAATAACCCCGTTCGCGAAACCTTCGGCACGATGCCCGCATCCTATGATTAACGTCCTGGTCGTCGATGATTCCGCCGTCGTCCGTCGCATTCTTTCACAGGAGCTGTCGGCCGCCGGGGATATCCGGGTCGTGGCGACCGCGCCGGACCCCTTCGTCGCACGCGATAAAATCATCGAATATCGACCGGATGTCATGACCCTCGACGTCGAGATGCCCCGTATGGACGGCATCACCTTCCTCCGTAAAGTCATGCGATACCACCCCCTGCCCACCATCATCGTGAGTTCGCTTACCGAACACGGCAGTGCCATGGCCCTCGAAGCACTGTCCGCCGGCGCCATCGACGTCATTGCCAAACCGGATTCCGCCCATACCCTCGGCGACATAGCGGACCAGATCATCGACCGGGTGCGGGCCGCCTCGATTGCCGGTTTCGAAAAAATGACGGCCCTCAGGAAGAGGCTTGACTCATCACCCGTCGATTCCTGCGCTCTTGCAAAGACGACGAACCGCATCATCGCGGTCGGCGCCTCGACCGGCGGCACGGTCGCCATCGAGTACCTTCTCAGGCAGATGCCGCCGGGAGCCCCCGGTATTGCCGTTGTGCAGCATATGCCCGAAAAATTTACCCGCGCATTCGCCGAGCGTCTCGACAACATCTGCGAAATCGAGGTACGGGAGGCGGCCGACGGCGATTCCCTGGCGCCCGGCCTTGCATTGATCGCTCCGGGAAATTTTCATATGCTCGTCACCAGGAGCGGGGCGCACTACTGCGTCCGGCTGAAGGACGGTCCGCCCGTCTACCACCAGCGCCCGAGCGTCGAAGTCCTGTTCAATTCCGCCGCCCGATACGCGGGTGCGAATGCCGTCGGGGTTTTGCTTACCGGCATGGGGGCGGACGGGGCAGCCGGTCTCCTTGCCATGAAGCAGGCGGGAGCGCGAACGATCGCCCAGGATGAAAAAACCTGCGTGGTGTTCGGTATGCCGGGCGAGGCGGTCAAACTCGGCGCCGCGGAGTATGTATTGCCGATCGATACTATTGCCGGTAAGGCCCTCGAACTATCGCAGGAGTAACCGACCGATCATGAGCAACCGTTCCTATTTTTCCCGAACGGCAAGGCCGAGGACCATCACCGCCGCATCGGCGGTGTTCATTGCCGGGCTGCTCTTTACCTTGTGGACGATTGTGCAGACCGACCGCGGCATGCGCGACGACCTGCTCGCGCAGACAAAGCTTCTGGCCCGGACAATTGATGCGGAGCGCCTCGTGGCGCTTACCGGCACGAGCGCGGACATGCAGCATCCGGAGTATCGGTGCCTTGCACGCCAGCTCGCCGAGGTTCGCTTTGCCAACCCGCTTTTCCGTTCCGTCTTTCTTCTCGGCCGCCGCAAGGAGACGGGCGGATTATTTTTCTTTCTGAACAGCGAACCGGCGGGCTCGCACGGTTTCGCTGCTCCCGGAGAGGCGGCTGGTGACGCCTTCGAAAACTCCCGGCGCGTATTCAGTACCGGCATCGGGCTTGTCGATGGGCCGACCACCGGCCGCCGGGGCGCGCGGATCTCGGGAATGGAACCGATTGTCGACCCGAAGATGGCCGCGTATGGTCTCGCCACCCCGAAGGACGCCAGGGCGATGGTGTACAAAGCCGTCGATTTTTATCGGGAAAACGGCCGCGAGCGGTTCCTGAAGGAAATCAACGATCCGCAGGGTGAATTCCGGAAGGGCGATCTTTATACATGCGTCTACGACAGCGCCATGACCATGCGGGCCCATCCGGTACGACCGGAGCTGGTCGGCCGGAATTTGCTCAATGTGAAGGAGTGGGCCGGTGGGAAATATTTTCGCCGGGAAATCCAGGCCATCGCGCGGGCCAGGGGGAGCGGATGGGTTGACTATGAATACAGGAATCCCGTCGACAATCAAATAGAACCAAAGTCCACTTTTTTCCAGCGGGTCGGCGATCTGATCGTCTGCTCGGGCGCCTACAACGGAACCGGGCTCATCCGTGCGGTGGTCGGCATCGATGTCGACAGAAGCGCCTGGAACGGGAACCTGGCCCGCGTCGCGCTGCCCCCGGGTCTTGTCACGGTGGCGTTTACCGTCCTGCTCGTTATCGGTGCCCTGCTGCTTTCGGGGCGCGGGCCGGGGGGCGTCGACCCGTCGCCCCGGATGCGCCGTCTCGACCCGGCGCTGATGGTCTCGGCCGGACTGATCCTGACCTTTTTCGCCGCGTGGATGTCCTATTCGGTCGAATTCCGCAACCGTGCCAAAGCCTTCGCGCAACTGGCGGAGAGCCTGTCGGAACCGATTGCCGAGAAACTTCGTGCCATCAGGGATGTTGAGCTGGAGAGTCTGGCGAACTACTATCAGGCGGCGCAGGGCGTTACCCCGGAGGGGTTCAGGAAATTTACCGATTATCTGACGAAGGACCGGGCGGTTTCCGCCTGGGAGTGGATCCCGATGGTGACGGCAACGGACAAAACCCGCTTCGAAACCGCGGCCCGCGCCGCGGGACAGACGGGGTATACAATCTGGCAGAGGGACGAACAGGGGAAACCGGTGCCCGTCGCTATACGCGCGGCATACTACCCGGTTTCCAGAGTTGCGCCGCTGGCCGGGAATGCAAACGCCCTGGGCTACGATCTCGGTTCGGAAACGCTTCGACGTTCCGCCCTGGAAGAGTCGATGCGAACCGGCCTTCCCGCCGGTACCGATCCCATTACCCTGGTGCAGGAAACAGGCAGCCAGAAGGGAATGTTGATCTTCCGGCCGGTATTCGACGGTAGCGATTCTCTTCACCTTCGCGGATTCACCCTGGCGGTGCTGCGGATGGGAACGCTTCTGCGCAGCAGCGTTGCGGACGCGGACGCGTCGGTGGAACTTTCGCTTATTGATAAAGGGAAGGTAACGCCGCTTGCGGCATCCCGGGATATGGCAAGCGGCCCGATCACCGGACTTTCCGTGATGCGCCCCATGTTTGCCTTCGGCAAGGTGTTTTCCGTAACGATGCACGCCGGTCCTGAATTCATCCGCAGGTACCCGGTGCGAACCCCGTGGTTCGTCTCACTGATTGGGCTTTCGTTGACTGCAATGCTGGTCGCTCTTTTCCTGGTCATCCGTCGCCGGCATGAGGAACTGGAGCGGCAGGTTGCCAAGCGGACCCGGGTACTCCAGCGAAGCGAGCAATCATACCGCAACCAATTCGCCGGGAATTCGTCCGCCATGCTCCTCGTCGATCCCGACGACGGCAGGATCATCGATGCAAACGCCGCCGCGCAGAAATTCTATGGTTACCCGCATGAAAAGCTCCTGGCGATGCGCAGCACCGACTTCACGACGTTCTCCGCGGCAGAAATCGAGAGCCGCATGGCCTCGGTGCATCCCGGATCGGGCAGGGAGTTCGAGTCCCGTCACCGCCTCGCGGACGGCTCCCTGCGGGAGGTCGCGATTTCGGCAAGCGGCATTCTGTACAACGAGCGCCCGCTGCTGCACATCATCCTCCATGATATTACCGAGCGGAAACGCGCCGAAAACGCCCTGCGCGAGAGCGAATCGCAGGTCCGCGCCTCGGTCGCCGAGAAGGAAGTG
>CAZYYB010000055.1:0-21598 GCA_964651515.1 uncultured Fibrobacteraceae bacterium | reverse complement strand
CCCTGTCATCATCGACATTACCCGAATCTGCGGGGTTTTACCCGCGCCAACCTTTTATAAGTAGCTCACAAAGAACAACTGCGGGTTGAAAAGACGTGAATCACCGGAGGCTTACACAGCTGCTGCATCTCCTTGAGGTTCCCTTCGCTCTCCGGTGCTCTTTACGTACCACGAACGCGATTGAAGGTTTGTTCTCAGGAGTTCGGTTAGACGAGAAAAACATCCGGCGATACCGGTCGTCGGCAATGAGTCGGCGTTGGCCGGGAACCGTACTGCTCCCAAGTGAAAGGGGGTTCAGGAAAATCGGAGGGTACCGGTTCATTGCCAGGACCAGGACTGCCATAGCGCGGTGGCGGAAAAGGTTTGACACGGTAAGTTGCGCAGCGTAATTTATAGCCTTAGGAGACTTTGTCAGGTTCAACTAAAAACGGGACATTTCCCCTATTAGGCTAATGACGGGACTTTTAATAGCAAGGTCTCCTAAGATAGATTGTCCCATTTCTTGCCTTAAATCATCCAATATGGCCCATTTGTAGCTTGCTGGCACACTGCTTACGATCCAGTTACAAGGACAATGCATGTACCCACTTTCATGGAAACATATTCTTGAAAAGGAAAGTACGATGAAGGCAATATTTAGAATTGATAATATGACATTATTAAAAATAAGCATATTTTTATTGGTTATCTTATTCAATTCTTTTTGTGTGGACTCTATTGTTTTGGGAGATAAACAGAAAACAGATAAAGAAGATAGCGTAGGACCGTTAGCAGTAATCGAAGTTAATGGAAAATGGGGGTTTGTTGACAAAAAAGGATATATTCAGATACCTGCGAAATTTGATTATGCCGGGGTTTTTTCCGGCAATTTATCGCTCGTTCGGGTTGGAAACAAATTCGGATATATAAACAAAACTGGTTCCTTCGTGGTAAAACCGCAATTTCGTATGGCTTCTAATTTTAAAGATAGTTTGGCTGCTGTCAAAGTTACGAATAAGTGGGGATATATAGATTGCAATGGAACCTTAGTGATTCCTCCTCAATTTAATGATGCGCATGATTTTCAGGGCGGTATTGCCGGGGTCCGTGTCGGTCCCAAGTGGGGTTTTATTAACAAAAAGGGAGAGCTTGTAATTAATCCCTTATATGATATCATACAAAACGTTTCATTTAGAAAAGATGTTGCTGCTGTAAAGATTGGGAAAAAATGGGGTTATATTGATAAGCATGGTAAGTTTCAGATTGCTCCGAAATTCGATCTTTGCTTGGATTTTCTATGCGATATCGCGCCAGTGGTTGTTAACCATAAATGTGGGTATATTAATTTAAAAGGGGAATTTGTAATTAATCCTATTTTTGATGATGTAAGACAGTTCAAGAATGGATTGGGTCTTGTTTTCATCGATAAAAAATGCGGATTTGTTGATTATTTAGGAAACTATGCAATTAAGCCTCAGTTTGATAATGCTTGGTCATTTTATGAAGGCGATTTGACAGTTGTAAATATTAGAGGGAAATGTGGTTACATAAACCGTTCTGGAATTTTAGTAATCAACCCGCAGTTTAATGATGCTGGGGTTTTTTCGAGCGATTTAGCACCAGCAAAGGTGGGCAATAAATGGGGATTTGTTGATAAAAGTGGCAAATTTGTAATTAATCCCCAATTCAATTTCGCCCTTCCATTCGTGGATGATACAATAGTTAGCGAATGGCATCAATAATGGCGCCAAGGTAAATGGGGGAGCTATAAAATAATGGATCTAGTGTTTTTATTGCGACATTCCGTTCAAGGACTTTATCCCAAGCCTTATCAACTTTAGCAAAGCCACCTTCTCCGGCGCGGTCCTGAACTATTTCATATCTCTCAATCATAAAAAACCTCCTTTAAAATGTTAAAGGACACTATTTTCCTGAGCAAGAGCATTTTCCGCCGCCGCCGTAATATCCTCATAAATCCTCTTCGCAAGCAGAGGATAGACAACCTGCTGGAAGGCCGTGTCATCGATGTAGCGGGTCACGATTTCATCGTTCTCCGACATCTGCTGCATCATCAGCCCCTCGACGAACTTTCGGATGCCCAGTTCAAATTTATCGAGCTGATTGGCTTTGGCGGTCTGAATTATGCGTTCGTCCTTCGTGGCCTTGGTCTTGATCTGCTCGAAGAACAGCCGATGCTCCTCGGTAAAATCAGTGCTGAAGCGTTCGTTCAGTGTGTTGATGATTTCCGAGAGCGGTTTATCTTCATCCGTCGATTTGCCGGTCCCGACCGCCGTCGGGCTCTTAACGCCATAAGCCGGGACGTCGTCCGCCAGGAGAATGGAGCCGGACATCGATTTCTCTATCCGGTAGTACTGAAGCTCGACCTCTTTTTCCGGATGGGGTGTTATCGTTTCGTCCCCGAATTTCAGGCAGGGAATCAGGAAGCGCCCGAAGCTGTAGAGCATTTCGAGTTCAGCATCGGAATAGGGCAGTATCTGGCTTACGAAGGAGTAAAACCGCACATAGGCGGTAAGCTTTTCATGAAAGGCTTCCTTGGCCTCCTCATCCAGACCGTTGAACCGGTCGACCGCCGGCTGGATCTGCTTCTGCATGCGCGCATGGTCCGAAGGGTTCTGGCGATACGGCGGAAGATAAAAAATCTGGGCGAATGCCTGGACCTCGGACCAGTAGTAGACCTGGAATGCATTCAGCTCATGCTTGTGAATTTCCAGCAGTCCCGGATCGGAAGACGCTTCGAGCTGCGTGGCGTCGTAATACGGCTTGAAGGCCTCGTAAATCCCCTCAGTGTCGTTGACGAAATCGAGCACGAAGGGGAACTCTTTCCCCGCGGCGGTCCGGTTCAGGCGCGAAAGCGTCTGCACGGCCTGCACGCCATCAAGACGTTTATCCACGTACATGGCGGAGAGAAGCGGCTGGTCGTACCCGGTCTGGTATTTGTTCGCCACCAGCAGTATCTGATAATCCGAACTGTCAAAGCGGTCGGGCAGCTGGCTCTCGGAAATATGTTTCCCGGTAATGACGTCGATATTCATTCCCGGTTCGGTAAATTCGTCGCCGGTATCGGGGTCCTTGACCGTTCCGCTGAACGCGACCAGCGGGCGGATATCCGTGTATTTGTTGGCGGCAATATACTTCTGGAACGACTGCATGTAGCGTACCGCATGAAGCCTTGAACCCGCGACCACCATCCCCTTGGCGCGCCCGCCGAGCTTATGCCGCACATGCTCCCTGAAATGTTCGATGATGATTTCGGTCCGCTGCTCAATATTGACCGGATGCAGTATGAGATACTTGGCCAGCTTTTTCGCCGCTTTTTTCTTCGGCATTGCCGGATCGTCTTCGAATTTCTTTACCAGCTTGTAATAGGTCTTATAGGTTGTATAGCGCTGCAGGACATCGAGGATGAAGCGCTCCTCTATCGCCTGGCGCATGGAGTAGAGGTGAAACGCCTCCGGTTTGCCCGAAGCGCCCATGCGGCCGAAAAGTTCGAGTGTCTTTCCCTTCGGCGTAGCCGTAAAGGCAAAAAAGCTCAGGTTGCTCTGCTTTCCGCGCGACTCCATGACCCGGTTGAGCCCATCTTCCCAATCACCTTCGGTTTCTTCGGCGCCATTGTCGGTTCCCGCGCCAAGCAATTGCTTCAGCTCCCGCGCCGATTCACCCGTCTGGCTGGAGTGCGCCTCATCGACGATGACGGCATACTTGCGGGAGGCTATTTTCGCCTCCCACTCCTTCGCCCGTTCAACCGAGGCCCGGTCGGGATCGTTCGTGTTATCCGCGCCGGCGATATGCAGCAGACCCTTGAGTACAAAGGGGAATTTCTGAAGCGTGGTGATGACGATTTTCGTGCCATCGACCAGCGCCTCGGCAAGCTGCCGGGAGTTATTCTCGATGGGCTTCACGACGCCCTGGGCATGCTCTATCTGATAGATGGCATCCTGCAGCTGTTTATCGAGAACGCGGCGGTCGGTAATCACGATAACGCAATCGAAGACCTTCTCGTCGGCTGCGGTATGCAGGCTCGAAAGCTGGTGCGAAAGCCAGGAGATGCTGTTGGTTTTGCCGCTGCCCGCGGAGTGCTGAATCAGATAGTTGCCGCCGACCTTCTCCGCCCGCGCCGTGCCGACCAGCTTCCTGACCGCATCCAGCTGGTGAAAACGCGGGAAGATCATCACCTCCGACGTTCTTTTTACCCTTCTGCCGGCCTCGTCTTCAACGGTCTCTTCCCGGGTTTCGATAAACATGAAGTTGCTGATGATATCGATGAAGCTGTCGCGGTCGAGGACCTCTTCCCAGAAATACCCGGATCGGTGCCCCGAGGCGTGCTGCGGATTTCCGGCGCCGCACTGCACCTCGCCCGGGTGGCTCCCCCGGTTGAAGGGGAGGAAAAACGTCTTCTCCCCGCTCAGCCGCGTGGCCATGTGAACCTCATCGGGATCGACGGCGAAGAACACGATCGCGCCCTTTTTAAATTGAAAGAGCGGGGCGCGCGGGTCCCGGTCGGCCTCATACTGATGAACGGCACTCTTCCAGGTCTGCCCGGATGCCGGGTTCTTGAGTTCGATCACCGCGAGCGGCAGCCCATTGAGCGAAAGAACCATGTCGACCGTGCTGTTGTCGCCGGGATGACAGGGGACCTGCCGGGTGATGGCGAGACCATTTTTTCCATAGAGCTCCAGCGCCTCCTCATTGAGCCCATGGGCGGGCTTGAAGAAGGCCAGGGCAAACGTCTTGCCATAAAACTTGAACCCATGACGGACAACATGAAGGCTGCCCTTGGTCTCGCGCTCCTTAATCAGGGCATCGATCAGCTTGGCATCCAGCTCGCCGCCCAGCTGTTTCGCCATTTGATCGTACAGGCGCGGCTGCGTCGTCCGGATGAAGTCGATCACCTGCGAGGGAAAAAGGGCGTGCTTCTTATCCCACAGGGTGTTGGAGAGCGGATTCCACCCATGCGCCAGGAGGGCTTCTTCGGCGTAGGCTTCAAAGGCTTGTTCGGAAGTAGCGCTCATTAAACCTCTCCCGGATAGTACCAGAAATTACACACCGATTTTTAACTTCAAAGCGGCCGTTGTGTCTCACCGGTTCAACATTAATTTTTTTGTGTCTCAAAAACAGGCAAATTTGAGACGCAAATCGGGTAGCTACTATTCTGTGAGACACAAACCACCCGAATCGGTACGGGTGACTGAATTACCAGAGCGTTTTTATTTTACCCGCTGAATCTGCCCCTTATGTCTCATCCATTCACCATAACTTTTTTGTGACTCATAAAACGGCAAATATGAGACGCAAATCATTTGGCTGCTATTCTGTGAGACACAAACCGGGCTATCCGGTTATTTCAAGCAACTCCTGAAAAGAGAAAATCGTCGCCCTTCGGCCGATTCCTTCCCGGAGAACGGTTAATATGCCTTTATTTTTTAAAATCGTTAAAATGCGTGCCGCGCTCGCTTTAGGAATCCCGGAGCGCCTGACAAATCCCGAAGAAAGAAAAATTGGCCGATCGAACAGGGTATCGATGGCACGTACTGAAAATTGAGTTCGGGTAACATCGGGAATAATCTCTTTCATACGATTATGGAGCGCAAACACTTTCCGCGCTTTTTCTGTATTGACAACAGCCTGTTCCGCGACGGCTGTCAGGAAGAAGTCTATCCATCCGTTCCAGTCGCCATCCCTCGAAATCGCCTTGAGGCGTTCATAGTAGAGCTCTCTATTGGTTTCCAGATAGGCGCTCATGTAGAACATCGGGCTGGAAAGCAATCCCTTTTCGTACAAAAAAAGCGGCACGAGCATCCGGCCAAGCCTGCCGTTGCCATCGAGAAAGGGGTGGATCAGCTCAAATTGTGCCTTTACAACGGCAAGCTGCACGAGACGATCTTTTTCCTCATCGTGGCAATATTTTTCCCATTCATACAGAGCGGGTTTGAGTACATCCACCGACGGAGGAACAAAGGTTGCGGTATCGATGGTGCAGCCGGGCGGGCCGATGAAATTCTGAATTCTCCTGAATTCCCCCGGCGCCCGGTTCCGGCCCCGGACGCTGTCGAGAAGTATAGCGTGCAGTTCCTTGATGAGACTCAGGCATAAGGGCAGTTCCTTAAGGCGCTGCACGGCGGTTCCCATGGCTTTACGGTAGTTAATAATTTCGTGGAAATCGGCTTCTTTAGATGGCTCGACAGCCTCTTTTGAATCGGCCTCATATTGCAGCACCTCCTCAAGAGATGCCTGTGTTCCTTCAATGCGTGACGATAAAACCGCTTCCTGAGTAGACAAAGGTGACAACAGCACCGTTGGATTGATGATACTTGAAAGAAGGCCTTCGCAGCATTTGGCGCTTTTATGGCTTTCCGGGGATGCTGTCATATGATTTTTGAGCGACAAAACCATTTTACCGTGAAACAGTGAGGTCGAACCGTCCGCTTTCAATGTTGTTAAGTCAACACAAATCATTTCTCACGGAATCAGGTGATATGCTATTTTTTGTTGCGGTGAATTTCATCATGGCATACGGTACAAACGGTGATTAAATTTCCTTCCGTATTTTCTCCACCCTTTGCATGTTCCTTAACATGATGCAGTTCAAGATGACGTGGATCTGAACGATTCCATTCCTCGTGACTCCACCCATCCTTAACACATTTGTATTTATCTCGTCGCAAAACCGCGCCTCGAACCGAATCGGCAATCTTTCTATCATGCTCGGGACTCTGGCGCAACGATTCGAGTATATAGCTTCCCACAGGCAAATCCGGCCTTCCTGTATTTCTGGTTTCAACAGGCCATCCAAGTTCTGTGCGCAATTCTCGGACGCGCCGTGCCCATTCTGTTTTTGAATTTCCTGCAACGTATCGCAGCTCTTCGCCGGTCACCGGCTTTCCAACATTTCGTTTAAAATATTCAAGAACTTTTGCTCGGACACCTTCGGGTCCTTTACGAATTTCATTGGCGATATGCCAACGGTGAGCCGCGTCTCGGTCTGGTTCCAGCGAGAGGAGGATGTAATCCTCCGGTTTCATTTTTGTGATATCGATTCCAGGTAAAGACAGTTCATTCTCGGCCGCCATTTCCTTCGCAGTTACCCCGCTGATGATCGACCAACCGAATTGAACTCTAAGTTCTCTTAATCTGCGAGGATAATCTTGAATCCCGGAAACCACGAGCAATTCATCGCCATTAATAATAATCCGGGAATATTTTTTGAAATAGTAAAGAATACGATCTCTGGCACTTGAAGCATCAACCGACAAAATTAATGACTTTCCAAGCACCCGGAGATGATTGAAAATAACGACTAAGGAAAGAACTTTGTCACGTAGATCGTTTCGCTTGAGCTCTGCTTCAAAATTATCGATAAGATCTTTCAGCGTTTTTCTGACTGATTCGGTATCTACGGATTTCTTTCCCATCCCTATCCCTTTGTTATGGTGAGAAAACTTAATATTTTATCTGTCAACTTATCGATTTTCTTCGTCTCACATTCCCAAATAACCAGAACACTCCAGCTATCATCCTTAAGCGCCTGAATATTTTTCCTGTCGCGCTCCATGTTTTTACCAAGTTTTTCACGCCAAAATGAAATATTGCTTAAAGGCCTTCTTGCACGACTGCATCTTTTATGTCCATGCCAGAAGCAGCCGTGAACGAAGATCACTTTGCGATATTTTACTAAAGCGATGTCTGGGTTTCCGGGCAAATCGGATTTATGCAATCGAAATCGGAATCCATGTTTATGTACAATGGATCGCACTAAAATTTCAGGCTTCGTATCTTTCCCTTTAACATGAGACATTATCCAGCTTCGCTTGGATTTATCAAAAACGTCCATTTTCAGATTTTGGAAAGAAGGACATACACGATATCTGCAATCCGGGCGGCCAGCAATGGAGGAACAGCATTTCCGATTTGCTTGGCGATTTCAATTTTAGTGCCCTTAAAAATAAAATTGTCTGGAAAGCTTTGAAAACGAGCGGCTTCCCGATGAGTTATGGGACGATCCTGCACCGGATGAAGGTAGCGTCCCTTTTCCGGTTTATAGAATTCCGTACGCATGGTTACGGCCGGTCGGTCCCACCATAAACGACCGAATAGATCCGTGCCTCCGGAAGTTTTTCGAATCCAGCACTTTGGAGTTAATTCAGGAGATCGTTTTTGCAGGTCGAATCGATTCATGCCCTCTTTAGGAATTGCTTGATAACGCTTTATACTCTTTGAAGTCGGGGTCCGTCCAAAATGCAGGTCTAGGGGCGGCGCGTCGTTGCGGATATTAACACCCTTTGGAACAGGCAAATCCGAAATTGCATTACGGACAGTACGCCATTTCTCCGGTGCGGAAAGAAAATCACCATTTCCGGAAAAATCCAATGAGCTTTGATAGCGTCCGTTGCCTTTAGGGTTATAGTGTGTTTTGCGAGGTGGAAATAGAAATGACGGATTTCCGACTTTTGATCCAATTATTATTGCTCTGATTCGAGTTTGCGGAACTCCGTAATCTGCCGCACATACTTTGCCTGAAGCAGTGCTGAATCCCCTCTTTTCAGCCATCTCAATAATTTCGCTATGCTCGGGAGTTCCAAGCAGCTGAGGCACATTTTCGATCACGAATATCTTAGCATTACATCGCTCGACCACCTCAAGATACGGACGCCAAAGCTGACGACGCGGATCATCATCTCTATTCCGATTGAGGAGACTGAAGCCTTGACACGGCGGTCCGCCGATGACTACTTCCGCCTCAGGAATAACTATTTTCGAATCAGAAAGAATATCGACAAGATCACCAAAAACACAATGATCCCCGAAATTCTCTTTATAGGTTTCCACACAAAACTGGTTAAAGTCGTTAGCCCAGACCGGCTTAAAGTGATGTCCGAAGGTTTTTGTGAAACCAAGCGTCATTCCTCCTGCGCCGCAAAATAAATCAATAAGCCGAAAACTTCGGCGAGCTTTAGGAAGATTGCCCTCAATACGGGATTCATAGGCCGCTTCTTCCGCTCTAAGGAAATGAAGTTTAGAGGAAGGGGCACGATATTTTTTCATAGCAGACCAAGAATCAATGGGATAAACATCGTTTTTCGATACGGCTCATGATGGAGATAGAAAGAAAATACCTCTCCGCACCTCCATGGGACGCGACGGTTTTATAAGCAGTGAATGTTATTGCCTATCTCCGTCGAACGTCGTACTCGCCCAGTTTTCCCACAGGCCGAAAAATGGCCCTTGCCAGTAACTATTGCCTGGATACCGGGCCTTAAAAAATCTATAATAATTCCACAGAAACTGAGGGATCGTCGGATTTTTCTGAAACCCGAAAAGTAAGCATAACAGTGAGAGTTGATACACCGACTTCTCATTCTTCCCGATAATCCGCATCAGGTCGTCAGCAACATCGATTTTGGCAATGCCTATAGTTCTGATCGAGAATTCTGCAAATATATCGGATACGTTGCTCTGAAGCTCCTGCATCAACAGACAAACAGCTTCTTCGGGTTTTTCAAGCAGTTTGTCTCGCATCAGAACGTGATTCAGATTATCAATGCCGGACTTGAGCAACGTGATCAATTCGGGCACGGTCTGGCATTTTTTAATGACTTCAGCTTCGTTTTTACCGCGATTAAGCTTATCATTGGTGAAATTTGAAGTAAGCTTCTCGATTTCAGGACGGAGGATGCAGGAATTTATTAAGGCATACGTGGAAAATTCGCCAGTATCAACGCTTTTGAACTACCTCGCAGTTCGGCTGCGGGGTAGTTCATTATATTCTTCAACGTGCCAACCGGTTCATCGTTCCCCGGCAGAGCCGCTCCTTCTTCACCTTGGGCATTTTCTTGATCGCGTACTCCCGCTTCAGCGCCTCGCCCCTGCCCGCCGCCTCCTCCCGGTAGACCAGCCTCACCGGCAGCCGCCCGCGCGTGTACCGGGCGCCCCTGCCGCCGTTGTGGTCGCGAAGCCGTTTTTCGGGGTCGTTCGTGATGCCGCAATAGAGGGTGGCATCGGCGCAGCGGAGAAGGTAGACATAATACATGACGAGCGGTCCGGGGAGAGGGTTGAGCCGGCGTGTTTCGCACCGGAAGATACCGGAATGATAAAATATAACGGTAACCGGGTATGTCACCGCCTGATCGGATTGATGTCCATGGATGCCGAATTCAACGCCCTTTTCAAACGACTTTTTTCCCTACGGAAAACGGACGACGGCGGCGGGGGAAAGCCCGCCCCGGCTCCCGGTACTCCCGGAACCGCCGCCCGGCGGGAGACCGGCTCACGGGACAATCGGCCGGTGCCGAGGAAATTTCTCGGCATTTATTTCCGCTGCTGCACGATCTATGGCCGCATCTACAAAAACGCCGCCGGGACGGCTTACGAAGGGCGATGTCCCCGCTGCGGAATGCCGACGAAGGTGCTCATCGGCACCGGAGGCACGAGCAATCGCTTCTTCGAGGCGGAGTAGGGACGGATAACAAAGAAGGCTTCAGGCTTCAGGAAGTGTATTGTTTGACACCTCCGCGAGTGATCGGCTGCGCAAGATCGCCCGCGCGGGTCTTCGCCGCGCCCCGGCTGCGTCAATTCACGGATTTCCCCCCCCTTTTCAGCGATGGCATGAGGTTTGCCGGAGTCTTATGTGGCTCCGGCAAGAGAGAAACAATGCCGGAGGGGAGTTGTGAAAATGAAGACCACCGATTCGAGGCGCTCCTTTGCAGGATGGCTGATTTTCCTGACCGTCGCCGGGAGCATGTCCGTTGCGGGCAGTGCGGGTGCCACGCAGCTGATCGACGCCGTTAAGGACGGCGATACCGCCGCGATACGGAAACTTGCAGCCGACAGCAATGAAATCAATGCGAGGGACGAAGACAGCGTCACCTCTCTCATGACGGCCGCGGGAAACGGAAACGGCGATATCGTAAAAATGCTGATCGATGCCGGGGCGGAGGTGAATGCGCATGGACCCGACAGCGCTACCGCCCTGCTCTTCGCGTGTCTCAACGGAAACGATACCGTCGTGAAATTGCTTCTCGACGCCGGGGCCGATGTGGAGGGGCAGGATAGGAACGGCATTACCGCGCTCATGGCGGCTTCGG
Source organism: uncultured Fibrobacteraceae bacterium (assembly GCA_964651515.1). GTDB lineage: Bacteria > Fibrobacterota > Chitinivibrionia > Chitinivibrionales > Chitinispirillaceae > BOG-1184. The sequence continues at coordinate 10,520 of CAZYYB010000055.1, read as the reverse complement.
GAAGCGGGTATGAAAATGTCGTCCACGTGCTGCTGGTCGCCGGGGCACGGGTAAACGCACGCGACCATGACGGGCAGACCGCCCTCATGTACGCTTCGCATGAAGGGCACGATGCAACCGTAAAACGGCTCATCGAGGGCAATGCCGACATAAATGTCGCGGATAACAACGGCGAAACGGCCCTGACGCTTGCCTCGTCGGCAGGGCAGGCTGCGGTGATGAAACTGCTGATGAATGCACGGAGGATGTAAGCGCACCGTCCCCGTGTTTTAACGGTGACGCCGGGACGGCCGGAATGCCGTGGGGTGGTGCCTTCGCTGTGCGGTCATGCCGAAGCGGGCTTTCAGAGCCGGACGTCGACGACGCAGCCGATCACCATTGCCGGGACGAAGGTGCCGTACGCCAGACCCTGCAAGTTCAAGTTCATGATATACCTCATTATCTACGCAATACGATACCCGCCCCGCGACACGGCAATAATCCCCTCCTTGACAAGGTCCGCGAGAATGCCGGTGCACAGATCCCGGTCGATGGCAAGCTCCTCCGCAATCCGCTCCGTCGTGAGCGAAGCACTTCCGAGGAGCAATTTCAGGACGAGGCCCCGCTTCTGGCGCCGCGAGCCTTCGAAGCGGGTCTGCGTTTTATACGCCGTGCTGCGGCGGGACGCATTACCATGGCGCTTCTTGAGCGTCGTGCCGTAGTCCATGAGCGCGGAGTACCACTTCCGAGGGTTCCTTTTGTCGAGCATCGCCGCCGCGACCGGCAGGAGCTCGGCATCCGAGACCGTTGCCTTGTCGCCGAAGAAGCGATGGATCAGCACGGTGCGGATGTTGGTCTCAAGGAACACCTCGGGTCGGTTGAAGGCGAAGGCGGCGATCGACGCGGCGGTCGCCCGGCCGATGCCCGGCAGGGTCGCGAGCGCCTCGGGCGTTTCGGGGAGCGCGCCGCCGTACTCCCTGACGACCATCTCCGCCGCCCGTTTCAGGTTCAGGGCGCGGCGATTGTACCCGAGTCCCTGCCAGAGCGCAAGGACCTCGTGGAGCGGCGCGGCGGCGAGCGCGGAAAAATCGGGAAACGCTTTGATGAAGGGGTCGAATTTCGGTGCGACCCGGTCGACCGGGGTCTGTTGCAGCATCACCTCGGAGACAAAAATGTGGTAGGGGTCGTACCCCCTTCTCCAGGGGAGCGACCGGCCGTGCTTTTTAAAATGGCCGTAGACGGTTGCGCGGAAGCGACGGACGGCGTCGGGAGTGAGGGACGGTTCGGGCATATTCACCGGCGATAAACAGGAGGTATATTGTAATGACTTCCTAAAATACGAGAGGGCGGGTCTATGTTCCGGAAAACGGGTCGGGCGTGGTACTGGCGGGTACTGGCGATTCTTGCGGTGCTGCGGGTAATCTACGGCTTCGCGCGATTCTTCATGAAGACCGTCGACCGGCAGGCCGCCCGCGAAGAAAAGCGGATCGACCGTCGTAGTGCGCCGGCAAACCGCTGGCTGTAGTCCCCCGGTTTACTTCCCAAGCCTCTCCTCCTTCCTTTCCTTGAAGTCGATGACGAAGGAATCGTCCAGTGCGGCAATCTCCTGGTAAAACCCCTGGAATCCGGCATCGATGAAGCCCCGCCGGAGCGCCTCGTACTCGTCAAACGCCACGAGACGGTTGATTTCAGGGTATTCGGCGGCGCGGTAGAGCGGCCGGTACTGCGCCATGAGGCTGATGGACAGGTCCTGCGGGTCGAACGCCGATTGCAGGAAATCGAGGATTTTCGAGGTGCCGGCGTTGCCGCCGGGAAGCACCAGGTGCCGGATGCAGAGTCCGGCAAAGGCGATGCCGTCGTCGTCGGTGCGCAGCGGCCCGACCTGCCGGAACATCTCGCGTACCGCGGCCCGGTTTACGGCAACGTAGTCGGCCGCACCCGAGTAGCGGGCGGCCGTTTCGTCGTCCCCGTACTTCATGTCGGGAAGATAGATATCGACGATGCCCGCGAGGAGCGCGAGGGAGTCCGTGAGTTCATAGCCGCCGCAGTTGTAAACTATCGGCACGGTCAGGCCCCCGCGCGCGGCTTCCCGGATCGCCCGCAGGACCCAGGGGAGGAAGTGACCGGCGGTGACGAGGTTGATGTTATGACACCCCTTCGCCTGGAGCCCGAGCATCTTTGCGGCCAGGGCTTCCGGAGGCAGCGGCGCCCCTTCGGCCCGGTGGGAGAGCTCGAAATTCTGGCAGTAGAGGCACTTCAGGGTACAGTACGTAAAGAATACCGTTCCCGATCCGCGGCTCCCGGAAAGGGGCGGCTCCTCCCCGTGATGGGGAAAGACGCTCGAAACGACCGGTTCCCCGGGTGCGCCGCAGAATCCGCGCTCTCCGGCGAACCGGTCGACCCCGCATCGCCGCGGGCAGAGCTCGCACGGAGCGGCCCGGCGGTCGGCTTCGGCGATCCGGTTGTCCCAGTCGGCAGCGGTCAGCCAGGTAGAGGAGGGAGGTCTTTGCATAGGTTATTCGACGGAGAGCGGAGCCGGAGCATCGCCGCTCCAGCCCGCCCGCAGCAGATCGTCCCGGCTCACCATCCCCCTGAATCGCGCCCCCGCGTCGAGCACCGGCAGGTAGCGGATGCCCTTTCCGGCAATGAGGCGCACCGCCGACTCGATCGGCTCGTCCTCGCTTATCGTTACGAGATCCGTGCGCATGATTTCCGCGGCGATTTTCTTGTGCTGCAACGCGACCTTTGCCTTGTAAACCCGCCCGATTTCGGTGAAGGTCAGGTTGCCGAGCAGGTGTTCCCACAGACCGTTTTTCCGCTCCGTAAAAATCCCCAGGAGGTCGTGGTCGAAGACGATTCCGGCCAGCGTGCCGTCCGGGTTTACCACCGCAACCCGCTGCAGCGGACTGGCGTCGATGATGCGGATGACCTCTTCGATCGGGGTATCCCCGGTAACGGTGCCCCGATCGATAAACGTCGCGTCTCTTACCAGGCGGACATTGGTCACCACCACCCGGGCATGAAAATTCCTGATATCCGGGCTCCTGCTCGTAATGGTCTGGAATACGTCGTAAATCGAAAGAATGCCGGTCATGCATCGCTCCTTATTGATCACGAGGAGCCTCTTTATCTTTTTTTTGAGCATGACGGCGACGGCATGCTCCAGCAGGTCGTCCTCGTCAATGGTCAGGGGCGGCGAACTCATGATGGCCGATGCGGCCTTCGGTTCCAGGGACCCGATCATCTCCCGTATGGAGGTATCGTCGAATTTCCCTAAGAGGCCCAGACGGATCGGCATGGCGGCCCTCTTAATCAGGTCGGTCTGGGTAATGATGCCGACGGGCTTGTTCTCCCGGTTTACGACCGGGACGCTCGTCAGGTCGGCGGAGAGCAGCAGGCGGACGAGGTCGCCGATGCCCGTATCCGGAAATACGGTTTTCGGTTCCTTCGTCATGACATCCTTGACATTCAGGTGCCGCGGGATGAGGTGCTTCTCGGTCTTATGGGAAACCATCGCCGCATCCCGGACCGTGATGATGCCGTCGATCACCATGGCTTCGAGATCGGGGAGCAGCAGAGGCAATTCGTTTTCCGGAATGAGGATCTCTATCTTCAGCGGCATCCGGTAGGAGAGCACCTCGACGCGGGAGGTCGATATCTCGCCGTTTTCATAGCTGCCGGCCGATCCGCGGGTGACCAGGCACCGCGATGCCGTTTTCAGTTTCCGCACCGCCTCCATGACTGCGGCCACGAGCGGCTTGTGTTTCCAGCGAACCTCCTCGCTGGTAAATATCTCGATAATTTTGTAGTTGATCATGATGGCCCCTTTCTCATAGCAAACGACCCGCCCCTATCCCCGCGACGACCAGGACAAGGCCCGCCGCATTGCTGACAACAATATTGGTCAATGCCACGGCATGCAGGCCGTCCCGCGCCGCATTGACGCTTTCGAGCGCATAGGTTGAAAAGGTGGTCAGGCCGCCCAGGAATCCCGTTGCAAAGAAAAGCCGCACGTTGGGACTGATCAGCTTCTGCTCGGCAAGGGCGAAGGAGAGGCCGATCAGGAAGCATCCCGAAAGATTGACTATAAGCGTCCCGGCCGGAAAACCGGTGCCGAAGAGCCGGTTCGCCAGGAGCGAGGTACCGTACCGGACCGCGGCGCCGATGCCGCCGCCGACGAGGACAAGGGTATACTTGACAATCATTCTACCCTCTCCACTCCGGCCCGGTAGTGTTGTGCGATGCTCAACCCGAGGTCGAACGCCTTCTGCGACGGATCTGAGCCGTCATAGGCAATGAGGATTTTCTTAATCATACGCCGCCTCCATGGTCGAGGGTGGTATCGGTGTCGTGACGAGCCCGCCTTCCTGCCCGTGCAGGACTCCGGGGCCGGTCTCCGGCTTCTCATGCCGCAGAAGATGCCTTGGAAGATAAAATGCATTTGCAATAAGCGTCGGCACCACGGCGCTCAGCACGATAGCCGCGATAAGAAATGAGTATTGATTTTTATCGATCACGTTGTGCGTCAGGCCGAACAATGCCGAAATGCTTCCGAAGGTAAGTCCGGTCGACATCAATAAGGTAGTATACATGCTGTCTTTATGATTGTTCCCGCATACCTTGGTTGCGGGATAAACGGAAACAAACTTTGTCGCCATTTTACCGCCTAAGAGCGGAAGAACGACCAGCGGCGCGCCGATGAGCGCCGGGATGGAAACGAATGAGCCGGCTCGGATAAAATAAAACGGGGTGAGCAGGCCGAAGGTGAGCGTACGCAGGCGACGGATAAGCGCGTGATCTTTTCCGACGGTGCCCGCAAGCACCATCCCGATCATATACGCCGGCAACACGGCTTCGCTGCCGGCCCATGCGGCGAGCGCTCCCATGCCGAAAAGAAAAAGCAGCAGGTATTTGGCTTCGAGTTCCGCACCGGCAAACAAGTCAGGAGAATCGCCCCGGTACCGGACAGAAACTTTATCCAGTTCGTGTCCGGACTGAGCAGCGCGACGCTGAAAAAGGCCCCGATGAGAAGTTGCGCCACCGTAAAGATTCCGGCAACAGGTCGAAATATTTGGAAATACGGGCATTATGGCGCTCCTCTCGATGCACTCGTGGAATGATCAAGCAGGAGTCATCAGCCCTCATCGGGCGGTTAATGGCGAACCCCATCGCCAACGTACCGATTATTGTACCGTAAAATATACTTTTCTTCAACTTTTAAGGGCGGGGAGTGATTTTAAAATCTGGTTACCGCTCGGGCAGGTATGCTGTCTTTTTTGGATCGGTCTTTTGACCTCCCTATCGCTTCAAATCCGCGCAATTGAGGTTCCTTGCAACGTAGCACGTAAAAATTGTGTATAAAAAACTAATTAATAATTAATATAGAATTTTCCTTGCAATAGATATAAAATAGTTGTATATTATGATTTGATTGTCTCGCAAAACCATTTAAGGGATTAAGGCGCGACTTGAACATCGAATTTCGTCGCCTCGTGACTCGTCTGGAAGCCCTTCGACGGCTTCTTTAACTTCCCGACCCCGCGGGAGATTGCCGGAAAGGAGGATCTGCCGGAAGTGCGTACGCCGGAATGGGGTTCATGCCGGTGGGGGAGTGGTCGAGTCGCTCGGGTACTCCCGGTTCGGGCCGATCGAAAAGCGAATCGGCGATATGAAGGAGAGCGGTACAGAGTTCCCGCCCATCCGCGGGTGCGGGTGTGACAGGGTAGGTAAACGGCGGTTTAAACCATCATCAAAAAGGAGTAAGGTATGGCAACGTTGCATCTTGGAAGTGAATCGTATGGAACCGACGGGGTCAATGGAATGGTCGGCATTGGAACCACTACTCCAGGGGGAATACTGGATGTACAGGGCGGGGAATCGCACTTCGCTGCCAATGCTTATTCCGATCCAAATCCCGGATACTTGTATGATGCAAAATTCGGGGGAAGCGCAGGGGGAATTGCGGTAAACGGCGAATCGGTATTTAACGGGGCGGTCGGGATCGGGACACCAAACCCTCAAGCGACCTTGGATGTGAATGGTAGTATTAATGCGAGTCAATTAAACAGCGGGATTATTAACTTTGGTGATGTTGTCGGCAACATCACCTGCTCTCAGGAAAATTTTGTAGTATCCACTTATCAGTTTATTGCCGATGTCGGAGAAGTCTTACCGAGATTCTATTGTGACGAGACCGGGGCCATTGCCTTTAATAAAGGCAGCACTTCAAATTACTTTGAAGTAGCCGTGAATAATGGTGATGGTAATGGAAGAAATACCCTCATTAATGCTGAAAGTGCCGGCGGCATGGTGGAGGAACCTTTCAATGGAGGTGATATAATATTGATGCCGGGAACGGGAATGGCAGGCGGCACCAATGGGAATGTCGGGATCGGGACCACGACGCCGGGGCAAATGCTGGACGTGGTTGGCAATATCAGAACCAATAGCGCCCTGATCACCCCGGTTTTGCGCCCGGTTACCGACGCAACAAATGCTCTCAGGATACAAACTGCCAATGGGTTGACGGACATTCTGAATGTCGATACTACAAACAAAAGAATCGGGATAATGACCGATTCGCCGGCGCATGCATTGGATGTGGTTGGGCAAATAAGAGCAAATAATAACTCGAATGCCCCGCTGAATTTTCCAATTCTTACAGCCGACCCTGCCAGTCCGTCTGTAGGGGATGTTTGGATAAAATCCCAGAGTGGCGCATGCACCTTGAATGTATGCGTTGCCAGTGGAACAACGAAGAGAGTGACTTTGAGCTGAAGCCGGAAAGGAAGCCGCAAAAAAATAATTTGCGGCTTCTTCTTTATAATTTAAGAAAAAAGCTGCGCCGCAATGCCGTATCCGGATAGGCCGATAACGGTCGAATCCGATCCTATAACAACACCCATGCAATTATCTTTGACCGGACTAATCACCTCCTGCAATTGAATGAATATAGAAATATTGCCTTGAGGCCGTGAGGTAGTAGTGGAGAGGGATTGGAACTACAGCGCCAGCTGTCAATTCAGATGTTAATTCGGCACGATCGCAAATTCAAACCCGAATTTGAGATCGCGGGGAACGACTAACGCCATCCCCCTCGGGTGGAAATGCCGGAGATATCCAAGTCTAACGGTTCGGCACCACAAACAGACTTTATGTAAATGGTACCTGGCGCTATAGTACATTGACGGAATTGCATAATTCCTCCCCCTCGCTCAAAAGGGTAAGGAGCTTAAATTAAACGCTGTCATAATCATCGAGTTGGCACTTTGGGATTACGGGAAAACAAGTAGCTTATGCACGCTTGTTGAATTTATTCCGGCAACGGAGTCCCTCTGTTCCACGACTGCACGGTAGTTACCCGGCACAATGCCTTTTCCCTGACTATTTTTCAATTGCCATTGCAGCCAGTTGGCCTGTTTGACAAAGGTCCCCTCCCGACTGTTGCCGGAATTCGTTACCAGGTTGCCATCGAGGGAGTAGATGCGCACCGATTGAATGCCCGTTCCTTCGAAACGAATGAAATTGTTGCCACCGCTCAGATGGCCGGGATTGGGGAATATCGCCAGGGGAGCGAAAGTGCTGAAAGCCCAGACGCTCGACCAGGCGCTGGTTCCGCCGACATCGGTTGCATTTACCCTCCAGTAGTAGGTGCGGTTTTGCGCAAGCATAGTCACGGTCGATGCGAGCGTGGTGATGCCGGATTTATTATCTGCAAAACTTGCCAAACTGGAGGTGGTTGAAATTTGCATCGCATATGATGTCGCGCCGATCGAGGTATTCCAACTCAGCGTTACCGTGGTTCCAAATCCGCTTGCACCGTTCGCCGGCTCCGCGAGAGAAGGCGCGGGAGGGGCGAGTAGGGTGCTTGCATTAAAGGAAACGGTCGCATACCCGATGGAGACGGGATCGCCGTTTGTCGGGATAACAATAATTTCATTGTGGGAATGCCATCCGGTGATTCTTACGGAGGAATGGCCATTGCTATCTATGGGCAGCGGGAACACCGAGTCGGGCAGTCCGGGGCCGAGAACGATGCACGATGCGGCCCATAGGGGAGGCGGTACCGTTGCCGAAGATTCGATGCAGGCAAGGGTGATGGTCAGAGTATCGAAACTGCCGGTATCGGACCTGTAGTCGAACCGTTGCATTGCATAATGAGTTACCGGTTTTGTTATGGAGTATGATCGGGCGGAAGAGTCTGGTACTACTGTCCACTCAAGCATGTACGGTGCATCCAGGTCGAATCTCGACGTATCGGTCCTCGGACCGGTGAAGTAGGTTCCGGTATGGAAACGATTCAAAAGGCCGACCCAGGTGGTACTGAAAGTCGAATCGCCGGATGTTATACGGAGATTCGTATCGAAGGGCATTTCCCTATCGAAGTTATTGAAAAACAGGGTTTTCGGGAAATCGATCCGGGGAGACAGGGGAGCTTTCTCATAGAGGAATATGGTCAGAAGAGAATTTTGATAAAGGTTATTATCGCCGTCGAAAAAGGACATCTCCGGTCCCGGTCCGGAAAGGAGCAGGCTGTCGAAAAAAGACGTGGTATACTGAAGGTAGTCCTTGATGTCATTGAAGCCGAGATGTTCCATCATCACCGCGGTTCCTTCCATCAGGGCACGCGGGTAATTGTCGAAGTTGTATGGCGTTACATTGTTCCAGAGCATTGCAAATTGGATTCCGTGAAAATTTTCATGGACGCACGTGACGTGGGCTGCATTTTCCGGATGGAGGTTATAGTTAAGCGTAGAGTCATTTAAAATCCAGCCCGGGCCAGTCCAGTTGCCGCGGATTTCGCAGTGAGCGAGGAAACCCATAGGCGAGCCGGGAGCCGGCATGTCAGCAATCGTTTCGCCATAATATCCGTCTCCTGTTTCCGTGACGAAAAAATGATAGCGGCGTGAAATGGCGCTGTCACGGGTCATCGATAGAGGCGCAATAAACCCGAAGCGGTTTACCTCCATGGACCAGGCGCTGTCGCACGACCAGGCGACCTGATCGATATAATCGGGAATGCCGTTCGGACCGGACGTTTTTATCCTCCAGTTGCTGCTATCCGGGCCGAACCCCATGGTGTCGGTAGGATCTACTGCGTCGGCCGAATCGGGGTTGGTGGTATAATATATCACGTAATGGCCGCCGGGAGAGATACAGGAGTCATATCCCTGCGGATTGGGTATTACCGCAGCCTGGTAGAGGGCTAAAAAGGTCGGATCCAGATTAGACCAGACTCTGGCAATGGCCAGAAAATCCCCCTCCTGCGGGTGTCTGGCAGCCGGGAGGGCGTTGACAAGAGCATTGCCTTTGAATCTTGCCTGAAGGTACGGGCGAAGCCGGTTTTCGAAGGCTATGATAGCCGCCCTCGTGACACCGTGGCGAAACTCCTGGGGAGAGGGCCGCGTCGGTGCCGTCATCCTCATTTTTGCCGAGGCAATCCCGAAAAAGCAAAAAAGGATGGCAGCGGCAGGGAGAAGGATGTTTCGATGGTGCGGGAAGGGACAAAAGAATGAACTATGCATATGCATCTTACCTTTAAGAAAAATTCAATAGGAAGAGTGGCTATCCTCATGAAATGTCGAAATAAATACGCTTTGACACGTATGATATTCTGGCTTATTTGACCTCAACAATCTGCCGGGTACCCACATCAAACTACCGCTTTCCGGGAGAAAAAGCAATACCCCGGATGCATTTTCTGTTCTGCGTTTACGAACACTCTTGTGTCAAGAAAAAAGCCGCACCGCAATGCCGTATCCGGATAGGCCGATAACGACCGCCCGCATTCAGGTATATTTAAAAATCTTCCACAGCTGCGACAACCGATCCGGATAAGGAGTTCTGTTCATGAAGCCGATATGCCTCGTAATACGGGATGGGTGGGGTAAGGGGAAGGACGAGCCGTCGAATGCCATCTTCATGGCAAAGACGCCGTTCACCGATGTGTATGAGAAGGAGTATCCGACCACGATCATCAAGACCTCGGGCCTGGCCGCCGGGCTTCCCGCCGGCTACCAGGGGAACAGCGAAGTCGGGCACCTGAATATCGGCGCCGGCCGGATCGTCTACCAGAGCCTGACCCGCATCGATAAATCGGTGTCCGACGGCGATTTCTTCACCAATGCCGCTTTCCTCAAGGCGATAAACCACGCCAGGGCGAACGGGAGCACCCTGCACCTTATGGGGCTCATCCAGGAGGAGGGCGTGCATGCGGTGACCCGTCACTGCGTCGCGCTGCTCGAACTGTGCAAGGCGCAGAAATTCGACCGGGTGGTGATCCATGCGATCACCGACGGCCGCGACACGCCGCCGAAATCGGCCGTCGAACACCTGGAGCTCCTCGAAAAGGGGATGACGGAAACCGGCGTCGGCCGCATCGGGACCGTGATCGGGCGCTACTTTGCCATGGACCGCGACAACCGGTGGGACCGGACCGGGCTCGCCTATCGCGCGGTGGTGCAGGGCGAGGGGGTTGCGGTCGGGGGCTGGCGCGAGGCGGTCGCCTCCGCCTATGCCGCGGGCGAGACCGACGAGTTCAT
>CAZYYB010000054.1:0-22031 GCA_964651515.1 uncultured Fibrobacteraceae bacterium | reverse complement strand
CGGCCCGCCCACCGGCAAACCGGTCGAGCTCGAAGTTACCGGCGACGACTATGCGCAGCTGAGCGTAATGGCGGATTCGCTCAAGGCGAAGCTCAAGACCATTCCCGGCCTGACCAATGTGACGACCGATTATGACCCGGCCCGCCCCGAGATCAGGGTCGACGTGGATCGTGAGCAGGCGAAGCGCCTCGGGTTCTCGACCTTCGACGTCGCCTCGGCGGTCCGCAGCGCGATATACGGCATCGAGGCCGGCAAGTACCGGGTCGGGAAGGATGAGTACAAGATCATGGTCCGCCTGAACCCCGCCACGCGGGAGAATCTCAACGGACTCAGCGAAATCACGGTCTCGAAGGACGCCAAGGAGGCGCCGCTGTCGAGCGTTGCCGTGGTCAGCCAGGGCGCCAACATCGCCTCGATCAAGCATGTCGACGCAAAGCGGACCATCCAGGTCACCGCCGAGCTTGCGCCGGGCCAGAAGGACGAGCGCGGACCGAAATCGCTCGCCATGGCCGCGGTGGATAAAATCGTAACGCCACCGGGTTACTCGATACGCCCGGGAAGCGGCAACCGCATGCAGGCCGAATCCCAGGACTTCCTGGTCAAGGCGTTTTTCATCGCGATCGCCCTCGTGTTCCTTATCATGGTTTTTCAGTTCAACTCGCTGTTCCAGCCGTTCCTGATCCTCATCGGCATCATCCTGTCGGTCGGCGGCGTATTCTGGGGGCTGCTCATCATCAACAAGTTCAACGCTCTTGTCAACTTTCTGACCCACGGCGCCGCCGGGCTCAACAACGTCACGTTCGCCATCCTCATGAGCGGCATCGGCATCATCGCCCTCGCCGGCGTGGTGGCGAAAAACAGCATCGTGCTCATCGACTTCATGAACCGGCTTCGGCGAAGCGGTCGCTCGGTCGAGGATGCGGTGATCGAGGGCGGTGCAACGCGTCTGCGTCCCGTTCTCCTGACCGCCATCACGGCCATGATCGGGCTCCTCCCCATCGCAACCGGCGTGGGGATCGATTTTCTCCATTTCGGCTTCGTTACCCGCTCCGAAACGACCCAGTGGTGGGCGCCGATGGCATGGGCCATCTTCTGGGGGCTGTTCTTCAACACGATACTGGTGCTCATCGTGACGCCGACCTTCTACTATGCGTGGGAGAGCCATAAGGAGAAGGTAACCATGCGGAAGAAGGCGAAAACACTGGAAAACCAATAAGGGGTAATAAGTCGGCGTTTGGTGGGGGAACCAATCCTGCTCCCTTTGGTGGGGGAACCTCGCTTCGCGGGTTCCCATTTTGCCCAAAATGACGGGAAAAGATCACGGGACAGGATTCATTCAAGTCAACTAATTGCCGGAAATCTTAAAGGAGTACGTCATTTCATAAATTCGATCACGTATTCAACAGATGCCGCCAAACCTTGTCATTTCGAGCGAAGCGAGAAATCGTGGATTTCTCCTCCCTTCGTTCGTCGAAATGACAGCTCGATACGTGATCATAATCGCGAAATGAAGAATGGGGTAGTTAAAAACCCAGCCGGCGTCGCAACAAAATATTTTTAGGACCACCCCGTGAGGGTACTGTCGGCCCGATCCCATGGATTAAGCTCCTTATGACACCATCCGAAGCCCCGAATTCATCGTATTTCTCCGGCTTTTCCCGAAAAACCCTCGATTTTCTCGAACAGGTCCATCGGCGCAACAGCCGCTCATGGTTCGAGGAGCACCGGGACGAGTACGAACAGAACCTTCTGTATCCGTTCCGCAGCCTCGCCGCCGCGCTCTCATCCATAATAACCGAGATCGATCCCGAACTCGAAACGAATCCCCTCCGGGTCGTGTCGAGAATCCACCGCGACATCCGCTTTTCTCACGATAAGTCGCTCTATAAAAAATCGATGTGGCTGACCTTCAGGCGGCGAATCGAGGGGTGGCAGGACTCACCGGCATTTTACTTCGAGGTTACTCCGGAGTTCTACCGCTTCGGCATGGGCTACTATGTCATATCGCGGGAGACCATGGACAGGATACGGCACATCATCGAAACAAAGGAACGGTTGTTCCGCAGGCATCTTTCCGCACTCCTGGCCATCCCCGGCATGGAGGTCGCCGGTGAAGCGTACAAGAGGACCATCAATGCGGCGATCCCGGAGGATCTCCAGCCCCTCTACCAGAAGAAAGAGCTCTACCTGGTCGTCAACCGGGAGATCGACGAGCTGCTTTTCAGCAAGGAGCTCGTTCCGGACCTTGAAATCTGTTTCGGCAAGCTGGCGGGCTTTTATCGTTTTCTGCGGGATGTGAAAAGCGGCGTGCAATGAACCGAAACGCTCGATCGCCGGAGTCGCTCCCATGAAGCTTTTCAGCCCCTCAATCGGTCGCGTTTACGGTATCCTGCAAAAGGAGTTCGGCCTGAACCGCGTCCCGGTCGTGGACCTCATCGAGGCACAGACCGGCGACCCGTTCAAGGTACTGGTCGCCACCATGCTCAGTGCCCGGACCAAGGACCAGACCACCGCCGCCGCCGCACGCAGGCTTTTCAGCGTCGTGACGACCCTTGACGATGTAGACAAACTGAGTGCCGGGGACCTGGAAAAACTCATCTTCCCGGTCGGGTTTTACCATGAAAAGGCGCATAACCTGAAACTCTGGCCGGCGATAGTGCGGAGCACGTGGGACGGACGAATCCCCGCAACGGTCGAGGAACTCATCACCCTGCCGGGCGTGGGCCGCAAGACCGCTAATCTCGTGGTTGCGGTGGCATTCAACAAGCCCGCCGTCTGCGTCGACGTGCATGTCCACCGCATCTTCAACCGGCTCGGCTACCTGGTATCGAAAACGCCGCTCGAAACGGAAATGATCCTCCGCGAGCATCTTCCGGTGAAGTACTGGACAACCTTCAACTCCTACTTCGTCTCATTCGGCCAGCACACCTGCTTCCCGATTAATCCCCGTTGCGACCGGTGCCCAATCTATAAGTATTGCGGAAGAGTGGGAGTAAAAACTAAGTTTGAGAGGTCCACCTGACCATTCCGGATAACTATTTTCTATCCGGAGGCGGGCCGCATAAAGATGTGACCTTTAAATTTCCCTACCTCATGCAACAAGGACGAATGTGACAGCAGTGACTATTGCCGGCATCATAAGGGAGTGGCATGTCCTGACTCTTTATTCTGATAACAAGGCTTAAAATGGAAAAACGCATTGATAAGAGCATAGTGTCATTTTCTACCGCAAAAGATCTTCATGAGCAGGATAGAAAATACTGGGCGAAAGCCTCTGTTGAGGAGAAATTTCAAACGATCACCTACCTGCGGGAGTGTTTCTATGGGCCTGAGGCAACTACCGGAAGACTTCAAAGAGTTTATAAATTTTTTAAACGTAAATGATGTGCACTATCTTCTTGTAGGCGGATGGGCAGTCGGACTTTACGGATATCCTCGGGCGACAAAGGATATAGACTTCTTAATCGCAATCGATGATGAAAACCTCGCCCGATTAAGGAAAACGCTGTACGAATTCGGTGCTCCATCGGTCGACATGGCGTATTTCAAGGAGATCGGCAACGTTTTCAGGATGGGCGGTTCGCCGGTCCAGATCGACGTCATCAATGAAGCCTCGGGTATTTCCATTGAGGATTGCTATTCGAGAAGAGTCATCCTTACCCTTGATGGCCTTGCCATCTCCGTCATTTCGAAAAAAGACCTGATAAGGAATAAAAAAACCTCGGGAAGGATCAGGGATCTCGCCGACGTCGAATACCTCAGTGAAGAAGAACGAGACTGATATCAGAATCCCTGCAGTCCACAGCACCGCGTACACACCGGCATGAGCCCCTTCTTCATCTCGGTCCGGAACTTCTTGAATTTCTCCCCGTTCCAGATTTCGTAAAAAGGTTGCTCATTAATGTTTCCGCATGTATAGTCCTGGTAGTCGCGGCAGGGAGTCACGCGGCCGTCGGGAGATACCTCGGCAATAAAGTAGATACTCTCGCAGTCGGGATAGCCGCAGTGCCAGGAGTGATCGTTGTAGTAGCGGGCGATGTCGGCCTGCGACTCGATATCGGGCAGGAACTGCGGCACGCACCGGGAACCGGGCCCCTTCGACATCTCGCGGATGCGCCGGATCTGCTCCGCGGTCACGGCGGCATCGACCTCGTTGAAGCATGACTTGAGGTAGCCGCGATGGTTCTTCGGCGCATAGCCGAACCGCTCCTCAAAAACCTTCTCATGCAGCGCGGCGCGCTCTTCGGGAATGAACCAGCCGTAATAGTAGGGGTGCAGCTGCGCCGTATCCAGCACGAGCCGGTGGATATCGGCGAGATGCGCGAAATTATGGTTCGATATGACCGAAATGGGAACGACGAGCGGGTAGCGGAGGCCGAGTTTTTTCTTGAGTTCGCCGGTTTTCTGCATGACCGCGAGGGTCTTTTCGAAGTTGTCGGACTTGCCTCCCCGCGCCGGCGACCGCATGAGGTTCTGGGAAGCGCTGTCCCACCCGTCGAGGCTCAGGAAGAGGACCGACAGCGAACCCAGCCGGATGAGGTCTTCGAGAATCTTGTCAAGGTCCTGCGCGTTGGAAACGATCGAGCCTTTTAACTTATGCGCGGCGAGTTCCTGGAAAAGGGGCAGCAGAGGACGCCACATGGTCGGCTCCCCGCCCCATACGTAGTAGAAGGGCTTGTCCTTCGCGGTGGCGGCGATGACCGTTTTTACGACCTCAAAGTCGAGCTGCTCGAATCGGCCGCCGCTTTCGAGCTTCTTACGCAGGTGACCGTTCTCGCCCCACTGCCCGCACGAGGAGCAGCGGAGGTTGCACACTTCGTTGACGCGAAGGGATATCTGCCCGACCGGCAGGTCGGCGGCCGGGTCGTGCGCCTTGAGATATTTACGCACCTGCTGACGAACCATGTGCCACGTTCCGCTATCGGAGATGAGCTGCGGGAGCACGTGACGCCGCACGAACGGCCAGGGTAACAACGCTTTTCCTCGGAATTTTGCCATAGTTTTCTTAAAATACCTTACCGGGGGTTAATCGACTCCCCTTGCCTGCAGTTCACCGTGTTTTTTCTCCCAGGAGTCCATGAGTCCCATGAGCTCCAGTTCCTTCGATTCGATGCTCCGCGATATCTCATGGAGCTTTGCATGTTTCGATGCGTTGGCCGGGTCGTTGAGATCCGTTTTAAGCCGGGCAATCTCCGCCTCCATGGTTTCGATATCCTTTTCACATTTTTCCACCGCGCGCTGGAGCCGCTTTCGCTCGTCCCGCTTCCTGATCCTCGCCTCTTTGTCGGCCTGTTCGTCGCGCGCTGCCGGATCGGAAGCCGATTCGGAGGCGCTCGTGCCCCAGAGCCCCGCCTCAACGTACGAACGATAGTCGGATAGCTTGCCGGGAAAATCGCGAATGAGGCCCGGACGCATCTCGATGATCCGATCCGCGATGCGGGACACGAAATAGTCGTCGTGAGAGACCATGACGATGGTGCCCGGGAACTTTTCAAGCGCATGGACCAGCGTCTCGATGGAGTTGATGTCGAGATGATTGGTAGGCTCATCGAGCAGGAGCGTGTTGCCGGGACTGGCCATCATGGTGGCGAGAACGAGCCGGGACTTCTCCCCTCCCGAGAGCACCCGCACCTCCTTATCGACATCGTCGCCCGAAAAAAGGAATGCGCCGAGAACGTTGCGGATGAAAACCTTTTCGGTCCTGACCGACGTTGCCGCGACCGTCTGGTAGAGCGTTCTGTCCAGGTCGAGCTGTTCGAGCTGGTGCTGGCCGAAGTACCGGATCACCGCGTTGTACCCCGCCTCGAAGCTGCCCGATGACGCCGGGAGCAGACCGGCCATGAGCTTGAGCAGCGTCGACTTCCCGGAGCCGTTCGGGCCGACGATCGCTACGCGGTCGCCCCGCCGGACCTCCATGGTGAGTCCGCGGAAGACCTCGGCCGCGCCGTAGCGCATCGCGACATCGCGCAGTTTGAGCGGAACGCCGCCCGACGGGATCGTTTCGGGGAAGGTGAACTCGATGGTATCCGTTCCCTTCTCGATCTCGGGCATGAGCTCCTTGAGTTTTTCGATCTGCTTGATCCGCGAAGCCGCCGCGCTTGCCTTGGTGTTTTTGGACTTGAAACGCTCGACGAACCGCTCCTTCTGGTCGATCTGATCCTGGAGGCGGCGGGAGCGGTTGGCCTGCGTCTCGCGGAGCTGGGCGCGCATGGCGATGTAGGCGTCGTAATTGCCCCGGTAGATGGTCATCGACCGGTTGTGGATTTCGGCGGTAAATCCGGTCATGCGGTTCAGGAAATCGCGGTCGTGGCTCACGATGAGCATGCCGCCCTTGTAACGCATCAGGAACTTTTCGAGCCAGACCAGCGAGTCCATGTCGAGGTGGTTCGTCGGTTCGTCGAGGAGCAGGAAGTCGGGCGACTGGAGCAGGAGCTTGCCGAGTACGACCCGCATCCTGTAGCCGCCGGAAAGGGCGGTCAGCGGTCCGCTCCACTTATCCTGCGGGACCCCGAGACCGGCAAGGATCGCCCCGGCCCTGGATTCGAGCGAGTAGACATCGTGGAATTCGACGGCGTGGTGCAGCTCGGCGAGCTGCCGCATCGAATCCTCGTTTTCGGCCATCCGGCCGAGCTCGTCGAACTTCTTTTCGTAGTCCAGAAGGTGAGCGAAGGGCTGGAGGACGATCGACATCGGCGTCAGCTCGTCGAACAGCTCGACCTCCTGCGGAAGGTAGCCGATGGTGAAACCGGTCGGCTTCCCGATGGTCCCGTGGTCGGGGGCCTCTTCGCCGGCAAGCATGCGGAGCAGCGTGGTCTTTCCGGAGCCATTGACGCCGATGAGGCCGGTACGACCCTTATCGTGAATGGCCAGGGAGACCTCCTCGAAGAGAGGATTCCCGCCGTAGTATTTGGAAATGGCTTCAAAGGTGATCATGGATTCATAAGCGCGGCAAAGAAGCTAAATATACTCCTTTGGAGGCTTTTTAGGCGGAATGATGCCGGGTGATGAGGTTTTTATATTTTCCCGTGTTTTTTCTACCTTAGAGGATGGCGTTGCGGAAGGGGGAGAGCGTCTGCCGCAGGCAGACATTGCCGCCCCCTTTTGCCGGAAGGGGTGAGTCGGAGACGCGGCCTTGTGCGGCTCCGACCAGGGGGAACCGCCTCAGCGGTTCCCCCACCTGAGCGGCAGTAACTATGCCTTTACAGAATCACGAGCTGCGCCTGAAGCGCCCCGGCTTCTTTAATCGCCTGCAGGATCGCGATGACGTCCTGCGGCGCCACGCCGAGTGCGTTCAGCGCCTGGGCAAGGTCCGATACCGTGGTGGTGGCATCGAGCACCAGCATCTCAGGCGACTTCTTTTCGGATACCGTCTGGACCGTGCCGGTTTCGGTGGGTTTGCCCATGACGAACGGCTGCGGCTGGGGCTGGACCTCCTGCGGCGCGGAGGTGATCTCGACCTTGATCCCCCCGTGGCTGACCGCCACCTGTGAGATCCTGACCTGACCGCCGGCAACGATGGTCCCGGTCCGCTCATTGACGACTACCTTTGCCTGCGAGGAGACCTCGAAGGTGAGGTTTTCAACCTTAGCGATCAGGCCGACCATTCCGGTCGATGCGATGGCCGGACTCGCCGCAATTGCGGGGTAGTCGATCGAAACGGTCGCGGCATCGACCGCCTGGGCGATCGGCGCGGCCCCGGACAGGGCCGGGAACGCCGCATTGATGGCGGCTGCCATGGAGACGGCCGAGGAAAAATCGGGATTATAGAGCGACAGGGAGAGGTCGTTCCCGTTCAATAAATTGAAGGCGTACTCCCGCTGCACGATGGCCCCGTCCGGGATGCGCCCGGTCAGCGAGTGATGGTTGCCGGTTCGATACTGTTTGGTCTCCCGGAAGTTATTCCCGTCGAGCGAGAGCGGGCCCTGCGCCGACGCGTAGATGGCGCCGTCGGGCCCCTGAAGCGCGGTCAGCACGAGTGCCCCGCCGTCCAGGCTCGTCGCGTCGCCCATGGATGAGACGATGACGTCGAATTTCGTTCCCTTGCGCTTATAAGGGGCGAGGGTGCCGATGACCATGACCGCGGCGACATTACGCATGTAGAGCATCTGGTTCGGGATGGTGACGCCGACGTTCTTCAGCATGTTCATCACGGTCTGCTGGGTGAAGATCGTCTGGTTCTGGTCTCCGGTATTATCGAGGCCCATCACCAGCCCATACCCGAAGAGCTGGATGTCCTCCATCCCGCTCACGTGCGCGACGTCCTTGATGCGGATGCCCTGCTGGCCGAAGGCAGGCATGCAGGCAATGAGGCAGGAGACAATAAAAAATAAAGGATGAGGGATGAAGGATGAAGGATGAGGAAGGTGGACGGCTCCCGGCTTCAGGCTCCTGGTTTTCGAGTTATTCGGCATTTTTTTCATAGTTCTGCATTCGGTTGTTTTTCGCAGAGGACACGTGGGTCCCCCCCGCAGAGGCCGGTTATGAAGCACTCCCCCATCGCGGGGGTGACCCGGCTCGGCCATCCAAAGGCATTCGCCTTTTTATTGTATCTAACAAAAAGACGCCTAATCAAAAGAGCCAGTTAAAAGCCCTCGCTATGAATCCCGGCCGCTGCCCCGTCGTGGCCACCCCCTTGCCCGAATACGTTATCTGCGCGTCGGCGATATTGCATGAGGGCACGATGTTGTTCTGCAGGATGTCCTGCGGTCGGACGATGCCGCTTATTTTTATGGTCTCCTTCTCCTCGTTTATCTCAACGAGCTTGCTCCCCTCGATCTGGAGATTGCCGTTATCCAGCACCTTCACGACCCTGGCTGAAATGGTGGCGGTCAGGCTCCCCTGACGCGACGTGCTTCCGGCACCGGTATAGGCGACCTGGTTGGACGAACTTGCCCCGAAGTTCGGGAGAATCTTCAGCAAACCGCTCCCTCCCCCGGCCTGGAGGTTGTAGCTGTTCTGCTTGTCCGTGTTGGTCTGGCTCTGGTCCGCTGCGGTTGCGGACTCGTTGATCTCGATGGTCAGAATATCATCGACCCGCAGCGCCCGCTGGTCGGAATAGATATTGGGAACCGAGGCGGCATTGCATATGTAATACCCTGAAATTATTGCAAATAGTGCTATACACATAATCCGTTTCATCAGGTAACCCCCTAGAGTAAGAGACCGTACCCCGCGCCTTTGACGGTTACCCGTACCAGCCGGTGCGTCATCGAATTTTCAACCCAGATCTTCTGACCTTCGCTGCCGTTTTCACGGGCCACCGCGGCAACCGAAACGCGCGTGTCCCCGCGTACCACCTCGATGCTTATCGGATCGCCCTTCTGCACCAGGGGAACTTCCTCGATGAGCCGGTCGGTCACTATGCCGCTCGCCGCTATTACCTGCGAGGCCCGTTTGCCCACTGCCTCCCGGACCGAGAAGAAAGGGGTCCCCGGAAGGTCGGTAAGATCCATCCGGCGAAGCTCAAGGTCGCCCACGCCGAGCACTTTCTCACGGGGTAGCTCCTTGACGGCGACAACCACCGGAGCGGCAACCGCTATTTTGCACTCCAGCGGCACCCGCGTTACCCGGCCGAACTGGGTGACCAGCAGCTGCAATGCCTTGAGACCCCGGGGATAGGGATCGTGCAACCCGTCGACGGAAACTTCCAGGGGGCCTTCGTAGACGTGAAAGCTCTCATCGGCGTTCTTAATGGTTGCGGTGACCTGGCCGATCTTCCAGCCGGACTCACGGCTTAAATATTCCATCAGGTTGCTCTCGAAATCGCCGGCCCTCTTCAGGATGCCAAGCGTCGCAACCTTAACACGAATGTTGTTATTGCATTTAAAATCAATATCTTTAAAAAGTGGCTTCAACCTGAATAGTAGGAGATCGGCCGCCTGAATGCAGCGGGAATACCCCGGCGGCGCCGACTCCCCGACAACGGTCCCGGCCAGAATCTCCTTCAATGAATCGAGATCGCCGCTCATCTCCGCAATATCCGACAGACGGATGACCGTATCCGGCACGGTAACCGAGTCGTGGAACGTAAGCGATACCGCCTCATGCGCGAAAGCCGGTGAACAAGGGATCGCCGCGGCGATCCCGATCAGGGAGAGGTTATTAACTATTCGCCGGAGAGCGTGCATCGCCGAGCCTCCGCCGGCCGAAGCCGGACTCCTGCCGAAACAGTTCATGGCGCGCATAAACCGGACTACGCGGTCTTCATATTGTTCGCGGTTTGCAGCATCTCGTCGGCGGATGAGATCGCCTTGGAGATGATCTCGTAGGCGCGCTGGGCGGTGATCATGTTCACCATCTCCTGCACGACCTGCACATTCGAGCCTTCGACATAGTTCTGCTCGACCGTCCCGGCGCCGTTCTGTCCCGGCTGGGAAACGATGGGCGTTCCGGACGCATCGGTCTCGGCGAAAAGATTTCCGCCAAGCGACTTCAGCCCTCCCGGATTCACGAAACGGGCCAGCTCCATCTTGCCGATCTGCGTCGAGGTGGTCTGACCGGGAAGGGTCACCGAAATGGTACCGTCGGTGGCGATGGTCAGGTTCTGGGCGCCCTGGGGAACCGTAATCTGCGGAGAGATCTGGTACCCGGATGCGTTGGTGATGGTTCCCTCGCTCGAAAGCTGGAAAGAGCCGTCCCGCGAATAGCCGATCGTGCCGTCGGGGAGCGTCACCTGGAACATTCCGTCACCCTGGATCGCGCAGTCGAGCGGATTGTCGGTTTCGGTGAGCGGACCCTCGGCAAAATTCCGCGAGGTGGCGGAAGCCTTGACACCAAGACCGGTTTCTATCCCGGCCGGAGAGAGCGCCCCATCGACGTTCCGGGTTCCGGGCTCGCGAAGCGCCTGATAGATCAGGTCCTGAAACTGCGCCGTCTGATCCTTGAAACCGGTGGTGTTCACGTTCGAAAGGTTATTCGAAATCGTATCCATGGTGAGCTGCTGGGCGTTCATGCCGGTTGCAGCGGTCATCAGCGATTGTATCATGCGGATTTGTCCTTGAAATGATGTTAGATACCACTTTAAACAACAACTTCATTGCACTTATTTATAATAAGTTACATAATTGCCTACGAGATCTTTGCGATCTGGGTTACCGCCATCTCGAGCGTCTGGTCCTGGGCCTGGACCGCCTTCTGGTCGGCCTCGAAATTCCGGTATGACGAAATCATCTCCACCATATTGCGCACCACGCTGACATTCGACGATTCAAGGTAGCCCTCCTTCACGACGCACCCCGCCGAACCCTGCTCCGGCTGGGCCGGATTGGCCGGCTTGAAGCGACTTTCGCCGCAGCGCAGCAGGTTGTACGGCTTCGGAAAATCGGCAATCCTCAGGGTCCCCCTGACCTGGCCCTGCTGCACCACGTCGCCGTTTTCGTCGATCGAGACCGGGTAGCGGGTATCGACCTTCACATAGCCGTCCTTGCCGAGAACCTTCGATCCGTCCGAGGCGACGAGATTCCCCTGCGGATCGAGGGAAAAGTTGCCGTTCCTCGTGTACTCGGGGCCGTCCGCGGTCATGACCGTGAAAAAACCGCTCCCCTTGATGCTCAGGTCGAGCGGCGAACCGGTCTGATTCAACGGTCCGTCGGAGTAATCGACGTGCACCTCATCGGCCTTGATCTCCCCGGTCGCATCCGGCTGATTTTGATCGTTTGCGAGGTACTTCTGGTACGATTTCAAAAAGAGGCCGCTTGCCTTATACCCGGTGGTGTTCATGTTCGCGAGGTTGTTGGCGATCTGATCCTGCTTGTCCATGAGCGGAATCATTCCCTGCGATGCGATATCAATTCCCCGGATCATGCGTCTCCCCATCAGGATAAAAGAGGGCCGTAATCGGCACGAAGCAGATAAGCATAAGCCGTGCCATCGACCGGCCGACCGACCTATCGTATTGATTTTTTGTAAGATATACACGATATCTCGACCGGGGAGCGGGAGGAAATCCGGGTGGCCGCAAAGAGGATATTTCCCGGTCGGGGAAATTTTTGCCTGCCATGAGGGGTGGAAGGTGCACCGGCAATCCTATAGCATCTCCCCGACTTAGCGGCACCCTGGAACAAAAACGTATTTCCGCCGGGGGTCGTCTATTATTTTAAGGAGGCTTATTGTCCAATGGTATGACCCGACCGGAATTCTGCCGGAGGCCGCCGTCGCGATAATCCGCGGCGAAGCAGCCTCTTTGCTCGATACGACAAGGAGATCCGATCTATGCCGACAGATGCAGACTCCGCAGTTAACGACACTACCGGGCACGATCGTACTGAAAAATCCCTCGCCAGCGGCAAACAGCGCTATGGGCTGATTTTCAACAGCGGCAACGACGCGATGTTTGTCTACAGCGTCAATGATGACGGCCGTCCCGGCCGCTTTACCGAGGTCAACGATGTCGCCTGCGCGAGACTCGAATACCGCCGGGACGAGCTCCTGACCATGTCTCCCGCCGACATCGATGCCGACGGCATGAACGACAGGAAAGCCCAGGCCCTGAAAAGGCTCCTTGCGACCGGGCAGACGGTCTTTGAGATGATCCATGTCGGTAAATCGGGAAAACGTATCCCGGTGGAAATTTCCAGCAGGTCGTTCTTCGATGGCGGTCGGCGCTACACCTTATCGATAGCGAGGGACCTGACCGAGCGCAAAAATACGGAGCAGGCGCTCCGCGATTCGGAATATTTCTTCAAGGAATCGCAGCGGGTGGCTTCCATCGGCTCCTATCGCACCGATTTTGTTACCGGGTACTGGGTTTCCTCCGCGGTGCTGGACACGATCTTCGGCATTGACGAGAACTACGACCGGAGCGTCGCGGGCTGGCTGGATATCGTCCATCCCGATGACCGGGAGACCATGAGCCGGTATCTCATGGAGCTGATCGCGGTGCGGAACACCGTATTCGATCATGCCTATCGGATCGCGCGGAAGTCCGACGGGGCGCTGCGGTGGGTTCACGGCCTGGGCAAACTCGGCTTCGACCGGGATGGAACCGTGGTTTCGATGATCGGTACCATCCAGGACATCACCGAACGCAAGATATCCGAGGGACGGGAACGTCTTGCCCTCGAAGTGCTGGGGCTGCTGAACCACAAAGAGATATCCATGGACAGTATCCATGAGATCATTCTGCGCATCAAGGAGTACTCCGGGATCGAGGCTATCGGCATCCGGCTGCAGGAAGGCGGCGATTATCCCTACTACGAAACGACCGGGTTCCCGGGCCCCTTCATAGAGAAGGAACGCTCCCTTTGCGAACGGGACGGCCTTGGCGCGGTGATTCGCGACTGCGACGGCAACCCGGTTCTTGAATGCATGTGCGGCAATGTCCTTTGCGGCCGGATAAATCCGGCGATGCCTTTTTTCACCGCGGGCGGCAGTTTCTGGAGCAACAATACGACAAAATTACTGGCCTCCACCACCGAGGAGGACCGCCTGGCGCGTACGCGCAATCGGTGCAACGGCGAGGGGTACGAATCCGTCGCACTGATACCGATACGATCTGAAAACGCCATTATCGGACTGTTGCAACTCAACGACCACCGGCCGGACCGGTTTACGCCCGACTTCATCACCTTCTTCGAAGGGCTTGCCGTATCGATCGGCATTGCCGTTTTTCGTAAAAATGCCGCGGCAATCCGGTTGCAGTTCATCGAGCAGAGCAGGCAGACCCAGAAGCTGGAGGCGCTCGGCGTCCTTGCCGGCGGCATCGCTCACGATTTCAACAACCTCATGGGCGGGGTATTCGGCTACATCGATCTTGCCAGGGAGACCTCCCGGGATGAACTAACCGTCCGGAATCTGACCAAGGCCATCGCCACCATACATCGGGTGCAGGCGCTGACGGGGCAACTGCTCACCTTTTCAAAGGGCGGAGCGCCGGTCCAGAAGATCGGCCCCGTGTTTCCCTTCGTCGAGGATGCCGTACGATTTATTCTCAGCGGATCGGCCGTCGCCTGCCGATTCGACGTTTCTCAAAATCTCCGGCAGTGTAATTTCGACGAGAACCAGATGGGACAGGTGATCGATAACCTCGTCATCAATGCGCAGCAGGCGATGCCCCTCGGCGGGACCATCGATGTGGCTGCGGAGAATACGGTCATCGATGGTAATAACCATCCGGTCCTGAAGGACGGTAACTATGTCCGGATTTCCATCAGGGATTGCGGGATCGGGATCCCCGCGGAAATCCTCCCCCGCATTTTCGATCCGTTTTTCACGACCAAGGCAAAGGGACACGGCCTCGGGCTTGCGACCTGCTTTTCCATCATGAAACGCCATGGCGGGACCATCGATGTGGAATCGGAACCGGGAAAGGGAACGACCTTTCATCTGTATCTTCCCGCTTCGAACGAAACGGTTGCCGCTGAAAAAACGGGGGTCGCTTCGCGACATACGGGAAGCGGCAGGTTCATCGTCGTCGACGACGAGCCGGTCATTCGGGAGACCACCGGGGATATGCTTACACTATTCGGCTATTCGGTCATTCTCAAGGCGGAGGGGAACGATGCCCTCGATTTCTTTGCAGCCGAAACCCGGCACCATCGCCCGATTGCGGGCATACTGTTCGATCTGACGATTCCCGGCGGCAGGGGCGGCAGGGAGACTATTTCCGACATCCGGAAACTGGACCCGTCGGTGCCGGTTTTTGCCGTCAGCGGCTACGCCGACGACCCGGTTATCGCATTCCCGGGAAAATACGGCTTTACCGACAGCCTGTGCAAACCGTTTAAAATTGCCGACCTTGCCGAAAAACTGAACAAACACCTCAGCGGAGCCCTCCCGCATCGAGCCGGATAATTGCCCTTCGCCCGGCTATGCCCGTTCAGTCGACGCCCCCACCGGCATTTCGTCGCCGATGACCGGTCCGGCAGGAGGGCCGGAGGGGTTTACGGCCACGCGTTCATGTTCCGGACCGAGCGCCCCGGCCGGGCCGCTCGGGCGGCCTTCCATCCGGTGCCCGGTTAATTTAATAAAACCGTTGTCCCGGTGATACTCATATTCGATGAACAGTTCGGGACGCGTATCGCTCATTTCCTCGCAGCGGATCGGTACCGGTTCCGTTTTTTTGCGATATATCCGGGAAAACCCGAACGCCGCCGACATGATCGCCGCCGCGCCGCAGGTTGAAATCAGACAGACCAGTTCAGTTCTCATGGTAACCCCTTCCGTTTTGCGTATCGGTCGCAGGAAATTATCCCCACTTTTCTTGCGGTAACCCCTTCGTCTTTTTTAAGGACCCTCTCCGGGAGAAACGGAGAGGACTAATTTGCAAGAGCCGTGCCAACACACGCATCGAACCGGGCCTCCGGCCGTTCCGGCGGCTGCGGGAATTTTTTTCCGGTGCACGGCCCGCCGTATGGACGGCCGCCGATGGCGATCGGGATTCGGGCTTTCCACGGACCGCCGATTGGCTTCATATTTGCTTTTCTTTATAAAAATTGTGAAGCTTATCATAAATGCCGGCGTCGCTCCGGCATTTACTTTAAACAAATACCCGATTCCGAATAAAACCGGCGCTCCTCCCGAAACATTGCCGCCCCCGATCGTCATGAATCATTTTATCACTCGGAATTTACTGCGTTTCATCACTCTTAAACCCGGAGGGAGAGCATCTCCATGCCCAATGTCACTAAAGCGGAACTGGCCAAGCTTGAGAAGCGGAATGAAAAGATTATTGCGCTTTACAAAAAAGGCGCGTCGGGAACCGTCATTGCAAAACTGGTCGGCCTGTCCTCCCCCATGGTCTACATGATTATCAAGAAGGCCGGAGCATCGAGGAGCGAGACGGCAAAAAAGGCAGTCGTACCGGTTAAGAAATCGCCCGCAAAAAAAACGCCGGCAAAAAAGAGCTCCCCACAGGAATCACCGGCAAAAAAAGGTCCGGCGCCACGGAAAGCGGCGACACCGGTCAAGGCAGCGAAGAAGGCACCGGCTCGAAAGCCGTCGGCGAAGGCAGCTGCCCCGAAAATACTGGCGGTCATTAAAACCCGCGGCAGGCCACGTGGAAAATAGCTGAAGTATCGCCGCTGTTTTTTAAGGGGAGCCCTTCACCGGGAATTCATTACCGGCGAAGGGCTTTTTAATGTGGCGGCGCATCACTACTATCAGGGGGCTACCAGAAGAATTTGTAGAACAGGGCGACGAGGCCGAGAATGATACCGGTGTGAACGATGTCCCACTTGTTCCAGCTTGCGCGTGTAGCAATCCGCTCCGCCTCCGTAGCGCCGTAGGCCGTGAAGCGTTCCTTGTCCTTCGAAGGAGCCTTGGTAAGGAAGCTGATCACGAACATGAGGACAACAATTGCAACAAGCAGTAATTCACTATAGTAGAGCCAGTGCAGCTGCTCGATATTATACAAAAAGCCATACTTCGCCTGCAGCATTGCCGGCGTGGCAACGCCCTCGGTGATCTGGCGTCCGATAAGCAGGTCGAGCCCGAGCCGGAAGAAACCGGCGAAGGCGCCGACCAGGAACGCCCAGAAGGCGGCGGGCGCCGTGGCGCGCTTCCAGAAGATACCCATGACGAAGAGCACCGCGATTGCGGGCGACATGTATCCCTGGACGCTCTGGAGATACTCGTAGAGGTTTTTGCCGAGGGTCTTCATCACCATCACCCACAGGATGCCGATCAGGACGATGACGCCCGTCGCGATGCGTCCGACAACCACCTGCATTTTGCCCGATGCCGTGGGGTGCCACTTCTGAAAGAAGTCCATGGTAAAGAGCGTCGCCGATGCGTTGAATTTTGAGGCGAGCGAGGCCATGAGGGCGGTCAGCATGCCGCAGGCCACGATGCCGCGAATCCCGTGGGGAAGGATCTGCGCGACCAGTGAGGTATAGGCGGCATCACCGCTGGTATGGAAGCTGGTGCCCGACATCTTGGTCAGGGCGAAGGCGACCATGCCGGGAATCATGAAGATAAAGACCGGCGTGAGCTTGAGGTACCCGGCAAGGATACTGCCGCGCCGGCTCTCCTGCTGATTTTTACCCGCCAATACACGCTGGACGATGTACTGGTCCGTGCACCAGTACCAGAATCCGATGATCGCCGATCCAGGGAGCACCGCAAGCCAGGGGAACTTGGGATCGTGGATCGACCGGACAAGGTGCATGTTGCTTCCTACCGCAGTGGTCATGGCATGCCAGCCGACGACCAGGTTCCCGCCGCCAAGCTTGCCCAGGCCCATAAACAGGATACAGACCGAGCCGAAGAGCAGGACCGGCGTTTGCAGCACCGCGGTATACATGATGACCCGCAGGCCGCCGAGCGCGGTATAAACACCGGTTGCAAAGGCGAGCCCCAGGACGATGACCCAGAACATATCCACATTATAACCGAATATCATCAGTGAATTGCGGCCCAGAAGCACCTTGAAAACCACATCGGCGGCATAGAGGGTGGCCGCGATCTTGGTCAGCACCAGGCTTGCAATGGTCAGAAAGCTGAGGATCGACCGGGAGCCTTTCGAAAACCGCAGTTCGAGAAATTCGGGCATGGTAAAAACCTTGATGCGATCGTAAATCGGGACGAAAACCCAGCCCAGGATCAGGATTATCCATGCCTGGATCTCCCAGTGCGCCATGGCAAGACCGGTGGCGAATCCCGCGCCCGCAAGGCCGACCAGATGCTCGGACCCGATGTTGGACGAGTAGATCGAGGTGCCGATGGGAAGCCATTTAGCGTCGCGGGCCGAAAGGAAATAGTCCTCGCCCGATTGAACTTTCTTACGCATGGAAGCCCACACGACGACGATCATCCCGAAGAGAAAAAGGACGATCACACTCCAGTCGAGTGAGTTGAAAACCGAACGTGAAAGCATAGCTTCAGCTCCCTGTCTGATAGAGGTTACCTTGGTTTTTTTCCGGCCAAGCCTATGAAAATATTGCTTGCTGGAGCTGATGGCAATAAAAAAAATCTTCCGTCCCTTTCGGTGCGGTTTCGAACGACCCACCGCGATTGACAGGCATGACCGCCCCCGGCAACGGCGCAGGGACACCTCCTGGCATGGTTTTTGTTTGTTTCTTAAAAGCGAGAGCGCCGGGACAATAAGATCGTGCCCGGCGACGAAAGCTTCCATACATTTCTTCATTTTCCTGAAGCAGGGAGGAGCGGCACATCATGGATCGGGCGGCGAAACCGAAAACGGTCGTCATTACCGGAGCATCGTCCGGCATCGGCGAATCATGCGCGCTGTGGCTGGCAAACAGGGGGATGCGCGTTTTTGCCGGCGTCCGGAAAACCGCCGACGCTACGGCGCTGGGCGCCAGGGCGCCGGAGAGATTGACGCCGGTGATCCTCGATGTCACCGACCAGAACTCCATCGCCGCAGCGACGCGGGAGATAGCCGTCGCGCTCAAGGGCGAAAACGAGCTTGACCTGGTCAATAACGCCGGCGTCCTGCTCGGCGGTCCGGTCGAGTTCCTCTCCCTGGACGACCTGCGCAGGGAGTTCGAGGTAAATCTCGTGGGGAGCGTGGCGGTAACCCAGGCCTTGTTGCCGCTCATCAGGGAATCCGGGGGGCGCATCGTCAACATGAGTTCGGTGAGCGGGCTCATCGCCTACCCGTTCCTCGGCCCCTATTCGGCAAGCAAATTCGCTATGGAGGCGATCTCCGATGCGCTCCGCATCGAGCTGCGCCCGTGGAAAATCAGGGTGTCGCTCATCGAGCCCGGCGACGTGGATACGCCCATCTGGGACAAGTCGCAGACCATGATCGACCGGATTACCCGACACTGGCCGCCGCAGGCGTTCAAGCTGTACGGTCCGGCCATGGCGATGCGGAACGATCTCAAGAGGCACGGCATCTCCCCCGACGAGATCGCCAAGGTCGTGGAGCATGCCCTCACCGACCGTCACTCCCGGCCGCGCTACCGCGTGGGCAAGCTTGCCCCGGTCATCGATCTCTTCCGTCATCTTCCCATAGCGATCCGGGACCGGCTCATCGCGTATCAATTACCGAAATATGGGTATTGATACGGGGGGTACTTTTGTTTTTGAGAATTATTTCCCGTGTGTTTTCTACAAAAGCCACTATTTACTCTTCATTTTCCCATAATTTCATCCGGTACCCTACCCCGGTCTCGGTGACGATGAACGGCCTGCCGGGATCGGTCTCTATTTTCTTCCGCAACTGGGCGATATGGACCCGCAGCTTCTGGCTCCCGCCCGCGGCGTAGGCGCCCCAGAGTTCCTTGACAATGTGATTGTGCGTCAGCAGTTTTCCCGCGTTTTTCGCGAACAGGGCCAGAAGGTTAAACTCCGTCGCCGTGAGTTTCGTCTCCGCCCCGCCGATCGTGACGCGATAATTGACGAAATCTATAACCAGCGCACCGTTGTGGAACTCCCGGAGCTCCCCTTCCTCTTTGCCGCGGTGCCGCAAGGCAACCCTGAGACGCGCGATAAGCTCCTTGATGCCGAAGGGCTTGGTGATGTAATCGTCGGCCCCGGCTTCGAGGGCCGCGACCTTGCCGTTCTCGTCGCTGCGCACCGACAGGATAATCACCGGTACCGCGCTCCACTCCCGGATCTGCTTGAGCACCGCGACGCCGTCGGTATCGGGCAGGCCGAGGTCCAGAAGCACGATATCCGGATGCTCGACCGCCGCCAGGTAGACCCCCTCTTTCCCGGTGGCCGCCTCCACCACCGTGAACCCGTTCGATTCGAGGGTGAGGCGAAGGATCCGCCGGATCTGGAGTTCGTCGTCGATAAGCAGGACGCGTGCTTCGGGCGCGGTCATGTTAAAAGCCGGGAAAATACGGTGATTGATGGGGATTACGCATGATGGAAGAAAATACTTTCCGGGATCCGGCGTGAAAAAAACGGGTAAACGACCCGCCCGAAGAGGTGCATCGGGATGAATCGATTAATGAAATCGGCTGAAAATAATGTTTTCTTAATGAAATTTAAGTATTATTTTTTCAACCACGGTGAAGATCGGGCCGACCATACCGGGCTCTTCAAGAGCGACCGAGCAACCTGCAAGATTTCCTTCGTGGTAGAGCACCGCCCAGATTTAACATTTTTTTCCGGCAACACTTATATTGATACCGATTATCATTATCATTAATAACGTCGACCCTGCTGGAGATTTCAATGCGATTATCCGTCGTGCTCTCCGTTCTCTGCTTCGCCACCCTTCCATCCCTGAGCCAGACTCCCGATAACGCTTCCGATTCATCGAAGCCATGGGACCTGCACGTCCAGTCCACGGCGGTCCAGCAGTATCACCCCCCATTCCATGCGCTCTACGGCGGCCCGAACAGCCTCAACAGCTCGAACGAGGAGGCGCTGACCATGACCGGCACCCTCTTCGCCGGAACCCGGCTCTGGCGGGGGGGCTCGGTGTACTGTAACCCGGAAATAGCGGGGGGCAAGGGGTTCAGCAGCGGGTTCGGCATCGCGGGATTCCCGAACGGCGAGGTCGAGCGCGTCGGCGACCCCGCGCCGGTCCTCTCCCTGGCAAGGCTTTTTTTCCGCCAGAGAATCAATCTCGGCGACAAAACGATCGATACTTTGACCGACGCCGTCGACCAGGTCTGGGAAAAAGTGTCGGCGACCAACCTGACCTTCACCGCCGGCAAAATCGCCATGACCGACATCTTCGACAACAACCGGTACTCGCACGATCCGAGGATGCAGTTCATGAACTGGTCGCTCATGGACGCGGGGGCGTGGGATTACCCGGCCGATACGCGCGGCTACACCTACGCGTTCGTGACGGAATACAACCTCCCGCAGTGGTCGTTTCGCGGAAGCGTCGGCGCCGTTTCCACGGTGGCGAACGGACCGGACCTGGAATTTCAGTGGGGAAAGGCCGCCGGCTACACCTTTGAAACGGAGTACCGGGAGTCGCTCCTCAGGGGGCACCCCGGCACCATCAGGGCTCTCGTGTACGATAACTTTACCCGCGCCGGAAATTACGACCGGGCGGTCGACGCCTTCGAAAAAAATCCCACCGACACCGCTCTCCTCGATATCAACGGCAAGGGACCGTTCGGTGCACAGAAGCCGGGGTTCGACATCAACGGCGACCAGGAGATAACCTCGGCGCTCGGCGCCTTCCTGCGCCTAAGCTGGAACGACGGCGCCTCCGCCTCCTGGGAGTTCGCCGAAATTGACGAAAGCGTCACGCCGGGAATCAACCTTGCCGGCAGCCTGTGGAAACGGGACAACGATAATGCCGGACTCGCCGTCGCCGTCAACGGCATCTCCCCGGCACACCGCCGGTTTCTTGAAGCGGGGGGCCTCGGGTTCATGCTCGGCGACGGCAGGCTCGTCCACTACGGGCCCGAAAACATCCTCGAAGCGTACTACCAGGCCCGGCTGGTCAGCGGCATTTTTGCCACGGCCGATTACCAGTTTATCGTCAACCCCGCCTACAACCAGGACCGCGGGCCGGTGAATGTTTTATCCGGAAGGGTGCACGTTGAATTCTGAAACCGGTCCTGAATGCTGCAAATTGCCGTTCACTCCGCCTTCACGGCCCGGGATGCCTTTCCGGTAAGGAACAGGTAGAACGCCGGCAGCACGAACAGCGTCAGGACCATCGACGACAGCAGCCCGCCGATGATGACGGTCGCCATCGGGCGCTGGATGTCCGAGCCGATACCCGTTGCAAGCGCGGCCGGAAGGAGTCCGAGGAGCGCCGGCAGCATCACGGCAATGATCGGTTTGAACTGGGTGAGGGCGGCCCCGAAGACCATGTCCGCGGTCACCGCTCCATTCTCCTCCCTGACCCGGTTGATGCAGGAAATGAGCAGAACACCGGCCATGACCGATACCCCGAAGAGCGAGACGAAGCCGACCCCGGCCGAAACATTGAAGTGGTAGCCGCGCACGAGCAGTGCCGCGATGCCGCCGGCGAGCGCGAAGGGAACGTTCATCAGGACAAGTGCGGCATCCCGCGCATTCCTATACAGGATGAAGAGCACCACGAAGATAATGAAGATGGTCAGCGGAATGACCAGGAGCAGACGGTTGCGCGCCCGGGCAAGATTTTCAAACTGGCCGCCCCAGTCGATCGAATACCCCTTGGGAAG
>CAZYYB010000053.1:0-22158 GCA_964651515.1 uncultured Fibrobacteraceae bacterium | reverse complement strand
TCCCCCTGGTCGGAGCCGCGCAAAGCCGCGTCTCCGACGCACCCCTTCCAGCGGAGGTGCGAGGCGATGTTCGCCTTCGGCGAACGCTCTCGCACCCCCGCAACGCTCCCCATTAGGTAGAAAAACAGGGAAACCGCATGACAATAGAAGAGTTCCCTTGTTGAAGCCTATTAGTAATAGTATTTTATCCATCAAATCGATCCATGAAATCAACCGTTTGCCTTAACCGAGGATAACACCCATGCGGAAACTTAAAAATGCCAGACGGTGGCTCAGGGCCGCGATGCTGTTAGCGCTGTCGTCCCTTTTCGCGGGCACGGCCTTTGCCCAGACTACCCTCGTCCACTACAAGTTCAAGTTCGGCGCGGCGACCAACCCCACGCCCGCCGGGTACCTCAGGGTTTCCCCGGCCAACCTCTACACCAAGGCCTATGCCGCGGACACGGTGGTCGGCTACTACGGGTTCCAGAACTGGCAGCATAACCGGCTGGGCGTCGTCGACCGCGGCGGCAGCGACACGCTCCATCGCGACTTCATCAGCAATTTCGATTCGGCCGATATCACGCCCGCGGTTTTTTACCACAACTCGCCGTTTTATTTCTCGGTCAACGTACCGGAAGGCAAGTACCGGGTGAAGGTCACGATGGGCGACCCGGCGGACACCGCCGTCACGACCATCAAGGGAGAGACCCGGCGACTTCTCCTGAAGGACTTCGTCACCGCGCCCGGACAATACGTCACGAAAACCTTCTCCCTGATCCGTCGCGACCCCGCGATCAAGGGGACCACCAAGAGCGTAGGGCTCGATTTCACCAACGGCCGGGAAAATCCCATCATCTGCCTGAACTGGGACCGCAAGCTGACCCTCGAATTCAACGGGCGACGCCCCTGCATCAGCGCCGTCGAGGTCACCCAGGTCCCGGATACCACCGGGACGACGATCCACCTGTGCGGCAATTCGACGCTGGTCGAGTGGGAAAACGAACCCTGGACGGCCTGGGGCACGATGCTCCCCGCATTTTTCGATACCAATGTCTTTACCAATGACCTCGCCAGCTCGGGTTTGACATCAAGCTCTTTCCTGGCGCAACTGCGCCTGGCCAAGATCTGCTCAATGATGAACAAAGGCGATTATCTGATTTTTGAATTCGGCCATAACGACTCCAAGACCGGCGGGGTTTCGACGACCCAATTTGCCGCCAACATGGCGATCTACCGCGACAGCGCGCTCGCTCACGGGGCGAATATGGTCTATGTCACGCCCACGGCCCGGCTCGCGGATACCGACTCCTCGACCTCGATCGGCGGCTACGCCCAGCTGGTGCGGACCACGGCGGCGTCGCTCAATACCCCGTTTATCGACCTCAATGCGGCGGTCATCCATATCAACGCCGCCATCCCGACCCAGCTCTACTGCTGGGTCACGGCCGACAGCCTCTATCCCGACCAGCCCCCGACCCAGGACAGCACGCACTTCATCGACTTCGGCGCGTATACGCTCGCGAAGTGGGTCGCGTACCAGGGCATGCGGAACGCCGGCATTCCGGTACGGGTGCATCTCTACGATACGGCGGCGGTTTTCAATGCGAGCCAGCCGCTCAATCCGGCCGCGACGACGGATCCTGACACCTTCGCCACCTGGCACCTGGCCTGCGGGATCGATACCGTCTACCGGCACCCGTCGTCGACGGTACTGGCGACGATAGTCACCGGGACCAAAGCGGTCGCCGCCCCGGTCATTGCGGGCGGGGAAAACCCGATTACCGTCAATGCCGAGGCGGGGAGCGTCGCCTTTACCGTTACGGAATCGGGCGGGGCGAAGTTCATCGTGTATTCGATCGACGGCAGGAAAATCATGCAGATGACCGCGGTCGCGGCACCTTCGCAGAAGACGATGAAGTGGGAGGCGCTCTGCCATCTGCCGCAGGGGACCTATTTTCTGGAGATGGAGATCAACGGGCGGAGCAGGGGGAAGGTGGAATTTCAGAGGAGGTAGGGGAGGGCGAGCGATAGCGGCGGCAACCTTACCGATGGGCCGGGGAGAGCATGGATAAAGTCAAAATCAAGAATTATCCCGTCGGCCCCTTCCCGGTCGTTATCGCCGGGGTAGAGGTCGACGGCAGGCCGAACTACGTCACCGTCGGCGCGACCGGCGTCGTCTGCCTGGAGCCGATCCTTTATATCTCCCTGAAAAGCGACCATTATTCCACCCGGGGCGTCCATGAGAACGGGTTCTTCAGCGTTAACATTCCCTCCGCCGATATGGTGCAGAAAACCGATTACTGCGGCATCGTTTCGGGAAATACGACCGACAAATCCGGCGTCTTCACCCCGTTCTACGACGCGATCGGCAGGGCTCCCCTGATCGCGGAGTGCGCTTTGAACTTTCTCTGCACCGTCATTAAAAGCATACCGGTTTCCGGCTTTGAGATGTTTCTGGGGGAGATTGTCGCCGCCTATGGCAACGAGTCCTGTTTATCGGAAGGCAAACCGGACCCGGCTAAAATCGATCCGATGATGCTTCTGGGAACGAGTTATTGCGGTGTCGGCCGGGTACTGGGGAAGGTTTTCAGGGAAGGCAAAAAAAGGGGCGACCCGCAGGCCGCCCCGTAATTCCCCGTCTCAGTAAATCCCCTGCTCAATTCTCCGGCCCCTCATCCTTCTCTTCCTCCGCCCGCTCCAGCAGCCGCTTCACCGCATCGGGCGTTTGGGTCCCGGCATCGGCTTCGGCTTTCTCATCTCCCGCTTCGCCGATTTCCCCCTCTTCCTGGAGAGGGGCGGCTGCTGCGTCCGCCGAGAGGTCGGGGGAGAGCTCCCTTTCGGCACCTTCCGTTACCGGCTCCTCCTTCTCGCATATCGCGACATCGATCAGGCTGTCGCCCTCGTCGAGGGATATGAGGCGCACGCCCTGCGTGTTGCGGCTCACCGTCGAGATCTTGTCGACGTCGCTGCGGATGATGATGCCGTTGCGCGTGACGAGCATGACGTCGCCCTCGGCGACGACCCCCTTGAGCGCCACGACCTTTCCGTTCTTCTCGGTCACCTTGATGTTGATGATGCCCGATCCGCCCCGGTGCGTCTTCCGGTAATCCGCCACCGGCGTACGCTTGCCGAACCCCTTTTCGGTGACGGTCAGGACCTCGTCCGCCTCGTTCACGATGATCATGCCGACCACGTAGTCGTCATCGCGCAGGGTGATGCCGCGGACCCCCCGGGTATTCCGGCCGAGTTCGCGCGCCGCGCTCTCGTGGAAGCGGACCGCCTGGCCGTTGCGGGTGCCCAGGATGATGTCGTTGTCGCCGGCCGTCAGCTTGCATTCGATGACCAGGTCGCCCTCGTCGAGGTTGATCGCGTTGATGCCGTCGCGCCGGACATTCCCGTAGGCCGAGAGCGGCTGCTTGTTGATGACGCCCTGCCTGGTGACCGCGATGATGAAGTGATCGTTGTCGAAGACGCGGACCGGCACCATGGCGGCGATCTTCTCGCCCTCCTTGAGCTGGACCAGGTTGATGATCGGGCGGCCCTTGGAGTGGCGGCCCGCCTCGGGAATTTTGTACACCTTGAGCCAGTAGCACCGGCCGGTATTGGTGAAGAACAGGATATAGGTGTGGTTCGAGGCGATGAACATGGTGCTGACGAAGTCGTCGTCCTTGGACTCCATGCCGAGCACGCCCTTGCCGCCGCGCCCCTGGGCACGGTAGGTCGAAACCGATGTCCGCTTGATATAGCCGCTGTGGGTCATGGTGATGACCATGTCCTCATCCGCGATCATGTCCTCGATTTCGAGATCGACCGACGACTCCACGATTTCGGTACGTCGCGCATCGCCGAAGCGGGCCTTCAGGTCGAGCGTCTCGGCCTTGATGATCGCCATGCGCCGCTCCTTGCTGGCGAGGATGGCGGAGAGGTCGGCGATGAGGATTTGCAGCTCGTTGTACTCGGCCTCGATCTTGTCCCGTTCGAGCCCGGTGAGGCGCTGCAACCGCATTTCGAGAATCGCGGTCGCCTGGATCACGGTCAGGCCGAACCGGTCTACCAGCCGCACCCTGGCCTCATCGGTCGTCGGGGACTGCCGGATGAGCGCGATGACCTCGTCGATATGGTCGATGGCGATGCGCAGCCCTTCGAGGATGTGCGCCCGGTCGTTCGCCTTCCTGAGGTCGAATTCGGTCCGCCGGACCACGACCTCGTGCCGGTGTTCGATGAAATAGGTGATGATCTCCTTGAGCGGCAGCAGGCGGGGTTGCAGGTTGACCAGGGCGAGGTTGATAATGCCGAAGGTCGACTGCATGGTCGTAAAGTTGTACAGCTTGTTCAGCACGATTTCGCCGAAGTTGTCCTTCTTGATGCCGATCACGATACGCATGCCCCTGCGGTCGGATTCGTCGCGGATGAAGGAGATCCCCTCGACGATCTTGTCACGGGCGAGGTCGGCGATCTTTTCGAGGAGCGTGGACTTGTTGACCATGTAGGGAATTTCGGTGACGATGATCTCCTCGCGGTCCCCGTGCTTTTCGATCTCGGCGCGCGCCCGGACGATCACCTTGCCCCTGCCGGTCTTGTACGCCTCCCGGATACCGTTCCTGCCGAAGATGATGCCGCCGGTCGGAAAATCCGGGCCGGGTATGATGGCGAAGAGTTCGTCGATGGTGATGGCGGGATTGTCGATGCAGGCGACGATGGCGTTGGCCACCTCGCTCAGGTTATGCGGCGCCATATTGGTCGCCATGCCGACCGCGATGCCGGTGGTGCCGTTAACCAGGAGGAATGGGAGCTTCGAGGGGAGCACCGACGGCTCCTTCATGGAGTCGTCGTAGTTGGGAGTAAAGTTGACCGTATCCTTTTCGAGGTCGGCGAGCATCTCCTCGGCCAGCGCGGTCATGCGGCACTCGGTGTATCGCATGGCGGCGGGAGGATCGCCGTCCACGGAGCCGAAGTTTCCCTGCCCGTCCACCATCCGGTAGCGCATGGAGAAATCCTGCGCCATGCGCACGAGCGAGTCGTAGACCGCAACGTCGCCGTGCGGGTGGTACTTACCGATGACGTCGCCGACCACGCGCGCGCACTTCTTGGGCGGCTTGGCGTGATCGAGCGATAGTTCGGACATGCCGAAGAGCACCCGGCGATGAACCGGCTTCAGGCCGTCCCGCACGTCCGGAAGGGCGCGGGCGGTAATCATGCTCATGGAGTAATCGAGATACGACTTCTGCATCTCGTCTTCGATGAATACCGGAAGAGTCTTGCCTTTAAGGTCCATTTCTTACCTCGTGGTTACCTGTCGATCCTCGATGTCCCGAAGACATTCGAGGTGCCGATGCGCCGTGGCATCGAAACTGAGCGGCGTTACGGTAATGTACCTGCTGATGAGCGCCCGGGAATCGAACTCGTCGGACGCCTCGATATCCATTTTCTCGCCGTAGATGACATACCCCTTCTTCGTGCGGTGCGACTCGACATCGATGGTCTCGTAGCGGTCGTCGAAAAAAGCCATGCTCTGCGAGGTCACCCTGATGCCGCGACAGTCGCTGGCCGCGCAGGGAGGGAAATTGATGTTGTAGTACACCTTGTGGCTTTTCATCTTCTTTTCGCAGGAGAGAAGGTGCCCCAGCAGGTCGGTCGCGACGGCCGCATAGGCGCGCCGGTAGTGCTCCCCTCCCTTGCAGAGTGAAAAGGCGAAGCTCGGGATGTCCCAGAACGCCCCTTCACGGGCGGCGGCGACGGTACCCGAATAGAATGCCGACAGTCCGGAATTTTCCCCGGCGTTGATGCCGGCCACGACCGCGTCGGGACGATTCTCCAGGAGGAAGCTGATGCCGAATTTCACGCAGTCGACCGGCGTTCCGCAGACCATGAAGCCGGCGCGCCCGTTGGAAAGCGTCTTCTGCTCGTAGTGGAGCGGCGTGTTGAAGGTAAACGCATGGCCGACCCCCGACTGCTCGCTCTCCGGGGCAGCCACGATGACCGTGGCGATCTTCGAGAGCTCCTCGTACAGGTCCCAGATGCCGGGTGCACCGATGCCGTCATCGTTGGTGAGCAGGATCGTGAGGGCCGCGCCCTCCCGCTTGGTATCGACAGGCTCCCGGGTCATATATCGAGATTCGTTACCTTTGAGGCGTTCTCCTCGATGAAACGGCGTCTCGGTTCGACCTCTTCCCCCATGAGCATCGTGAAAATCCTGTCGGCCTCCACGGTGTCTTCGACTTTCACCTGGAGAAGCGAGCGGGTGTCCGGATTCATCGTCGTCGCGGCCAGCTGGTCGGGATTCATCTCCCCCAGACCCTTGTAGCGCTGGACCGAGACGTTTTTCCGTTCCTTCCACTCGTTGAGCTGCATCTCCTTCTCCTCCTCGTTGAACGCATAGTGCTCATCCTTCCCCGCCTTGACCCGGTAGAGCGGCGGCTGGGCGATGTAGACGTGCCCGTTCTCGATGAGGCCGGGCATATGCCGGAACAGGAAGGTCAGGAGCAGGGTGCGGATATGGGAGCCGTCGACGTCGGCATCGGTCATGATGATGAGCTTGTGGTAGCGCAGCTTCGAGAGGGTGAACCCTTCGTCCTCGTCGCCCGCCTCGCTCGCGCCGAAACCGGTGCCGAGCGCCTGGACGATGATCTGGATTTCTTCATGGGAGATGACCTTGTCCAGGCGCGCCTTCTCGACGTTCAGGATCTTGCCGCGCAGCGGCAGAATGGCCTGGAAACTGCGGTCGCGTCCCATTTTTGCACTGCCGCCGGCGCTGTCGCCCTCGACGACGAAGAGCTCGCAGCGGGAGGGGTCGCGTTCGGAGCAGTCGGCAAGCTTGCCGGGAAGTCCGCCGCCGTCCATGACCGTCTTGCGCCGGGCCAGCTGGCGGGCCTTGCGGGCCGCCTCGCGCGCGATGGCCGAGTTGACGCACTTGTCGACGATCCGGCGGGCGATGGCGGGATTTTCTTCGAGAAAGACGCCGAGCTTGTCCACCATGAATCCCTCGACCAGGCCCGCCACCTCGGAGTTGCCGAGCTTGGCCTTGGTCTGGCCCTCGAACTGCGGATTGGGAATCTTGATGCTGATGATGGCGGTCAACCCTTCGCGCAGGTCCTCGCCCTTGATCTCGACCTTGTCGTTCTTCGACGACTTGGTTTTCTCGATGTAGGTGTTGATCGCCCGCGTCAGCCCTTTTTTGAATCCGGAAAGGTGCGTTCCGCCGTCGACGGTGTTGATGTTATTGGCAAAGGAAAAGATATTCTCGATGTACTGGTCGTTGTACTGCATGGCCGCTTCGAGCTCGAAATCGCTCCCCTCCTGGCGGAAGTAGATCGGCTCGGAGTGGAGCGGGGTCTTGTTTTCGTCGAGGTAACTGATGAAGGAGACCAGGCCGCCGGGGTAGCAGAACTCGTGCGACTTGCCGCCCGGCCGTTCGTCGCTCGTGGCGATGACGATGCCCTTGTTCAGGAACGCGAGCTCGCGGATACGTTTCGAGAGGATATCGGCGCTGAACTCGACGGTTTCAAAAATCTCCGGGTCGGGCAGGAAGGTGATCTTGGTGCCGCGGCGGTCGGTCTTGCCGGTCACGAGGAGATCGCTGGACGCGACGCCCCGTTTGAACTCCATGAGGTAGATGTTGCCGTCGCGGTAGACCTCGGCCTTCATCCAGAGCGAGAGCGCATTGACGCACGAAACTCCGACGCCGTGCAGGCCGCCGGATATTTTATAGGACGAGTTATCGAATTTTCCGCCCGAGTGCAGCGTGGTGAGCACGAGCTGCAGGGCCGACATCTTCTCCTCGGCGTGATAGTCGACCGGGATGCCCCGGCCGTCGTCGGTGACGCTGAGGCTGTTGTCGGGATGGATGGTCACTTCGATCCTCTTGCAGTAGCCGCCGAGCGCCTCGTCGATCGAATTGTCGACCACCTCGTACACGAGGTGGTGCAGGCCGGCTATCCCGGTGCTGCCGATATACATGGCCGGGCGCTTGCGGACGGCATCGAGTCCCTTGAGGGTTTTGATGCTGTCGGCGGTATAGGCCTGCACGTCCGGGGTTACCACTGCTTCATCGTTCATACGGTCGCCGCTTTCTCAATAAAACACGATATCTTTTATGGTGGGACATCCGAACTCTTTCCGGATCCGTTCCAGCAGGTCCGCCTTTCGGTAGACCGCCTCCTGGCGCCAGGGCGCCGAACGGACCTTCACGTACAGAATACCTTTGTCGACGCGTTCGCAGGTTGTCATTTCGGCGAAACGCCCGCTCGCGATCGCGGGCCACCGTCGAACGACATCGTATTCTTTGCAAATTGTCAAATAGCCGCTTTCGGCGAGGATCTCGTCGACCAGCGAGCCGATGCGGCGCGGCTCCTCTTTTCTCCTATTCACCGTGCGCCCGCAGGGATGCGACCTTGAGATGCACCAGGCCGCCGACCCCTTCCTCGCCGGTCGGCGAGGCGACAAAAACCTGTCCCCTGTTCTCGATGAGCGAGAAGACGCGTGCGGTTCGATCGGGGTCAAGCTCGGAGACGGCATCGTCGAAGAGGATGATAATTTTATCCGCTCCCTTCGATGCAAGGCATCGCATGGCGCTCAGTTTCAT
Organism: uncultured Fibrobacteraceae bacterium; assembly: GCA_964651515.1. Classification (GTDB taxonomy): domain Bacteria; phylum Fibrobacterota; class Chitinivibrionia; order Chitinivibrionales; family Chitinispirillaceae; genus BOG-1184. The sequence goes on along the minus strand of CAZYYB010000053.1, from coordinate 13,595 downwards.
GGAAAGCGCGATCGATCGGCACTGCCCCTGCGAGGCATAGCTTTTCGCCGGTCTGGCATCGATGAAGAGTCGAATATCATCGCGGTGGGGGCCACACGAAGAAAACCCCATTTCCCGGTCGCATTTTCTGCGCTCCGAAAGTACCCTGAAAAATACATTTTTCCAAGCAATTTTACTACTAAAATCCGCACGAAATCCGGGTTCGTACCGCAGGGAGAACTCCTCGCTTCCCCCCCCGATTTCCCGGTAAACCAGGCGGCCCTCCCGTTCGAGCAGGGAAAGGGTCTCCCGCCGTTTTTCCACGATGACGCCGCCGCTCGCCGCCATATTTTCTTCGTAAATCGCACAGAGGATCTCGTCGCCCGAGGTCTTCAGCAGCTTATTGCGAAGGGAGAGGTTCTTGCGGTAGTCGATCAGGGCGACCAGGTACTCCCTGTCGACGAGGCTGATGAGGATGTCGAGAAACCGCCGCCGCACCTCGGGCGACCCGTAGACCAGGTCGGTATCGCTGGTCGCGAAAGAAACGACGGGACGCGTGCCGAACCATTCGGAGAACGTTCCGATCTTCCTGCCGTCGACCTTGAGCATGGAGTTTCCGGCCCGGTCGAAGGAGAAGAAATAGGTCGTTACCGGCTCCCCTGCATCGCCGCCGCCGAACTCGCCTTCGAGGGTGGCGACCTCCTCATCGGTGGCGATCATTTCGAGCTTCGAAGCGGCACGCTGCGATCGCGCGGTGCAGAGCAGGTGGATCGCTTCGAGGAGGTTGGTCTTGCCCGAACCGTTTGCCCCGGTCAGGAAGGCACCGCCGGGCGGAAATTCGACCGAGAGCTCGCGGTAGTTCCTGAAGTTCCGGCAGTGGAGTTTTTTAAGGGGCATGGAAGCGATAATTTAGATTATAGAACTTTATTTTTCTGATAAAAATCACTATAAATTGAATAATGAATAGTATGCCAGAGAAAACCACACCAGACGATCTATATTATATATAAAAATACGTCACGCCGGCTTCGGAAAGAGGGGAGGCGGGGGCGGAGGGAGGGGAATGGTGAGGCGCGTACCGTTTAGCTATGTTTTCTTTTCAGGTAGTTTATAAAAAGGTCAAAATCTTTTTTTGGACGGCCGAAAACCGGTCATCCTGACCTCTCCCCGACCTCTGCGCAAAACAACCAAACATGGCGTTAGTTCATGCTGTTCGCATTTTTATGATGGAAAAGGCCTTGTCATGTGATCTTTTCACCTGTTTTTTCTACCTGAGGTGAGCGTTGCGGGAGGGGAAGAGCGCTTGCGGAACGCAAGCATTGCCGCCCCCACCCGAGTAACTAAAATGATTATCAGCAGAGGATAATAACGCCGGGGTCATGGATCCAGGAGGCACAAAAATTTATTGCAGCCTCACTCCCTGAACAGCACGATCTCCGCCGGATCCAGCCTGAACGCCTCGGGCATCGAATCCTCCCGGATCGGCAGATCGAGCAGCGCATGCATCTTCGTACAGCGGCGCACTTCCCGGGGAATCATGGGGGTATCGATCGTCACCGGCGCGGTCGTATTCTTGTTTACGCACAGGTAGGCCGGTTTCTCTCCCCGGTCCGAACCCTTTTCGAGGAAGAGGCAGGGGCAGCCGAAGTCGTTCAGCGGCCGCCAGCGTCCCTCTTCGGACAGGACGGGGACGGACAGTTTGAAGCGGTTCATAGCCCCGATCCACTTCGTCAGGTCCCACTTGGGAGGATCGACGTCGCGCGGGGTGCCCCGGACCACGTCGATGCGCGTCACGGCGCCGTACTCGAAGCCCGCGGGCATGAGGAGCCCCTTCGAAAAGAGGGCGGCGAAGGCGTAGCGGCTCTTCTGCACCGCCTCGCTTCCCGGCCAGACGCTCGCGAGGCGCTCGGTGTCGTGCGACTCGGAGAAGGCGATGGAGGGGGCGATATGTTTGTTTGCGGCATGCTGGTCGAGCACCCAGCTCTGGTCGTAGTGCCACCACTTGACCGAGTTGAAGAGGTAGTCGAAGCCGCAGCCGTTAAGCGCCTCGATCTGGTCGAGGCGGCAGCCGAGCGTTTCGGCATAGAACGTTGCGCCCGCCCCACGCTTCCTGGCGCGATCGATGAGCCAGCGCCAGAGCGAAGCCGGAACCTGGTACGCCGCATCGCAGCGGAATCCGGTGAAGCCGATCTTCTGGTAAAACGCGACCACCCGGTCCCAGTAGTGCCACAGGGCGTCCCGGTCCGGCGACCGCTCGTTATCGATCGACGCGAGGTCGCCCCAGACCGTTACCTTGCCCGGATCGCCGGGATCGATCGCAAAGGGCGACTCCACCCGGCCCGAGTGGTCGCGCTTGTACCACGCGCCGTGCGCGGCGACAAGCGGGGAATCGATCGCGGTATGGTTGATGACCAGATCCATGACCGGCTGCATGCCCGCCCTGGCGCACGCGGCGACGAATGCCGACAGGGGAGCGAAGTCGGTCGGGTCCGCGCCCGGCCCGAGAAAAAGCGGATTGAGGCGGAAGTAGTCTTTTACCGCATAGAGGCTTCCCGAGTTGCCGGTTTCGTGGAACGGGTTGACGAAGACGGCCGTGAAGGACATCTCTCCGATATGCGGCATGACGCCGCACCATTCGGCCATGGTCCGATAATGACGCGGAAACAGATTGTAGATGAGCGGGGTGAAAAGGGGCGCGGTCACAGTGAACCTCCGAGAACCTGGTTATCGATGAGCCGCGTTTTGCTCTCAACGGCGCGACAGGCGACCGCCATGAGCGCCGGTGCGGAAAGGCTGTCGAGCGGTTGCAACGAAACGATGTCGACGACCGAGAGGTATTCGGGCACGAGCAGCGGGGACGCGGTCATGATTTTTTCCGCGGCCGCGATGAGCGCCCGCGTGCCGCGCTCGCCGGCTTCGTAAAGCGCGACCCCGGCGGACAGCCCCTTGTTGATGAGGGGCGCCGCGGCGCGTTCGGCGGGGGTGAGGTAGGCGTTGCGCGAACTCAGCGCCAGCCCATCCTCCTCGCGGACGGTCGGGCAGACCCTGACGGTCGCCGGCACGTTCAGGTCGCAAACCATGCGTTTGAGCACGATCGCCTGCTGAGCGTCCTTCTGCCCGAAAAATGCCTCGTCCGGCCGCACTAGGTTGAGGAGCTTCAGCACCACGGTCGCGACTCCCCGGAAGTGAATCGGCCGGGTCCTCCCGCAGAGCGCTCCCCCGAGTCCTTCCACCTCGACAAACGTTTTATACTCGGGCGGGTACATGTCCGCCGCATTCGGGGCGAAGAGCGCCGCACACCCCGCTTCCCGTGCCATGGCGCAATCGGCGTCGAAGAGGCGCGGGTACTTCCCATAATCCTCGCCGGGCCCGAACTGGGTCGGGTTGACGAAGACGCTCATGACCGCCGCATCGGTACGCCGGCGGGCCTCCGCGACAAGCGAGAGGTGGCCCCGGTGCAGCGCCCCCATGGTTGGAACCAGGCCGATCGATGAGCCGGTTTTTCGAATCGCCTTCGACCAGGCGGCAATGTCGGCGGGCAGGGTAACGATATCCACGAAGTATGCCTTTGATGATTATTCGCGCGGCTTTTCGGCCTTGCTTCGATCCCTGATCGCCGTTTTTTCCTTGGAACGAAGGGGCCGGTAGTAGGTAACCCCTCGCCGCATGGTCGCGATCTGTTCGGTGATCTCCTCGAAGTCGGCGCGCTCCGCTACAAAATCGATTTCGTCGGTATTGACAACGAGAAGCGGCGTCTTATCGAAATGAAAGAAGAAGTGGTTGTACGCATTGTTGAGCGCATCGATATACGCCGCCTCCATGCTGAACTCATAAGGCCGGCCGCGCTCCGCAATACGATGGAGCAGGACATCGGTCGAGGCCTGAAGATAGACCACCACGTCCGGATCGGCAACCTGTTTCTCCAGGATTCCTGCGACATGATTATACAGTCCCAGTTCGTCGGCGTCCAGATTGAGCGTCGCAAAGATGCGATCCTTGGCAAACAGGTAGTCGCTTATGGTGATCCGGTGGAAGAGGTCCTGCTGGACGCCCGCCTCGGCGAGCTGGCGGTACCGGTTGAGGAGAAACCAGAGCTGGGTCTGGAACGCGTGCGATTGCCGGTCTTTGTAAAAGCCGGTCAGGAAGGGGTTCTCCTCGACCTCTTCGAGCAGGAGCGAGGCGTCCCACCGCTCGGCGAGCAGACGGCAGAGGGAGGTCTTGCCGACGCCGATGACGCCCTCGATGGCAAGGCGGGTGAAATGCGAAGGGACCACCGGCCTCTCCTCCTCCGCCGGCGTCATGCCCGCATCGTCGCTCTCTTCTTCGCTGCTCACGGAAACTCCCTCCCCGCGGGTTCTTCGATAATCGTTATTTCCTGGTCATCCATTGACAGAACGCTTGCCGCCGCCGCTTCCCCGATCGTCCCGCACATGCCGGGAACGGCCAGCTCTCCGGCGATTTCGGCGAGTCCGGCAAGGCAGAATCGACGACCCCGCAGGAGAGGATGCGGAATGACAAGATCGGCTTCCGCCCACTCTTCTCCGCCAAACAGCAGGATATCGATGTCCGCCGTTCGCGGCGCATAGAGGCCCTCACGCGTGCGGCCGAGTTTCCTCTCGATTGCCTGGCACTGCCGGAGCAGATCGCGCGGCGATCCCGCATAGCCGCCGCGCACCAATCGATTGTAATAGGGCGGTCTTTCCCCTTCACCAACATGCGCTGTTTCCATGAGCGACGAAAACCGACGGGGAGGTTCGAGTATGCCCGCCACTTCCGTTTCCATCCGCCGCATGTTCAGCGCCCGGTCGCCGCTATTCGTCCCGAGGCTGAGCACCACCGCGTTCATGGCCTAAAAATACGTTGCCAGAGGGGGCGAAACGTAGAAAAGCGATGACGCCGAAGGCGGGAACGGGATGAGGCGGCTTTCCGCATTCTTCAACTTTTATTCCCCACCCTATCCCTGAAGTGAAAATGTCGCACCGGCCCGAAGCTCCGCAGCTGCGGCTCGATTTCCGATTTTTTCCCGACGACCGCAATAATGCAGGACTCCTCGGCAAAGTAGTGGCGAACGGCCGCATTCACCGTGTCGACATCGATCGCCGACAGCATCGCCTCGAACCGTTCGATGTAGGAGTTCTGCCGTCCGTAGAAGCGCAGCCAGAGGAGTTTGTCGACGATATTCCCGATCCCCTCAAGCTGGAAGGCCATGTTTCCTATGGCGAACCGTTTCGCCTTGGCAAGTTCCTCGGCGGTGACCCCTTCCGCGCAGAAACGGCGGTGCTCTTCCAGGATGGTTCCGAGAACCTCCTGCGTCCGGTTGTTCTGCGTGGCGGTCGAAATGAGGAACGCTCCGAACTCCGTTTCGGCGACCAGTTGCGAAGACACGCCGTAGGTTTTTCCTCCGACGGACCGGATGCGCGTCATGAGCCGCGAGGAAAAATTGCCGCTTCCGAAGATATGGTTGGCGAGCGAAAGGGCGTTCTTGTCGGCGCACCGCTCTCCCGGCGCACCGTGGCCCACGGCCAGCGTGGACTGGGTGAGATCGGGCTTGTTGATAAGACGGATTACCGGCCTTGCCACCCGCATGGCCTTCGCCGCGATGACCGGTGCTTTCCGCCGCGGCTGTTGCCAGAATGACAGCTGTTCGGCGCACATGGTTCGCAGGCGCTCCCCATCGCCTTCGCCGGCGACGATGCAGAGGCTTCCCCGGGGAGAAAAATGTTCATTGAAGAACCTTTCCACATCCTGAAGGGTAATGGATTTCAGCGACGACAGCGTCTGAAACCTGCCCGCCGGATGGGCCGGACCCGCCAGCTCCGCATAAAAATGCCGTGCGGCGAGAAGGGAAGGGTCGTTCGCGTCGGCGCGCAGCGCCGTCGCCATTTCCCGCCGAAGCCGGAGGAATTCATCTTTAGCAAGCAGGGGCTTTCGTACCATTTCGACCAGCAGGGGAAACAGTCCGGCCGCCGAGCCCGCAAGCATGCGGAGGCCCAGCACGCAATGCTCCTCGCCGATATCGGAAAAAAACGAGGCGCCGGCATTCTCGATCCGTTCGGAAAACTCCTCCGGAGAAAAGGTGGCGGTACCTTTGGCGAGGAGTGCCGCGGTCAGTTCGCACAGCCCCTCCTTCCCCGGCGGGTCGGCGAAACGGCCGACGGGAAGTTGCAGGGCGAGGACGAGTCCGGGCTGCTCGTGGTCGGGAATGCAGATGACCGAGAGTCCGTTTTCGAGCTGGAATTCGTCGGTCGGCGGGAAAACAAAGGAAAAATTCATCGCGCCCCCCGCTTTGCATTGCCGCCGGCGAAGGGACGAAACCGTGCCGCCCGGCGCAGAAAACCGCCCAGGTACAGGAGCGGATTTACCCGCCGTGGTTTCAGGAGGAGTACCCGTTTCGCATCGTCATTCCACCAGCGGCGCGCCGTGGCGGTAAGTTTTTCGGCATCGAGATTTTTCAGGGTCTCCATCCGCTCGACCCATATCCGGTGATCGCCCTCGATCGTCTCGCTGTAGCCGAGACGTTGACAGATGTGATCGGCCGAATAGAGCTCGAAGATCCGGTTGGTGAGGGTCGTATTCCTGACCTTTTCCATCTCCTCGTTCGTGATGCCGTCGTTCCTGATCCGGGTAATCTGCGCATCGAGTGCGCACTCGACCCGCTCGGAGCCGATATCCGGGGTGAAGGCGGCGAAAAACATCGACATGCCGCTCGCTTTAAGAAAGTGATTCATGCCGCCGGCCATGACCGCGACGGACTGACGCCGCACCACCTCACGGTGCATGCGGCTCGACTCGCCGCCCGCGGCGATGAGCAGCAGGATTTCCAGCGCAATCGCGTCCTCGTGCGACGAGGGGGGAGCCGGATAGCCGATAACGATGATCGGCACATCGAACTCCACGCTCCGTGTCATGCGGCCGTTTCCATTTTTTGGTGCGAGCGGCGGCCGGATCGTCAGGGCGGGGAGCGGTTCGGAGGGAGGACGTTTCGCGCCGAAGTGGCGCTGGGCGGAGGAAAAAACATCGGTACTCTCCACATCGCCGACCACCACGACCACCGCATTGTCGGGCCGATACCGGCGGGCGTAATAATCGCGGCAATCGGCAAGCGGGAGCCCCGCGATCTCCTCGATGCGGCCGAGCGGACTCAAGGCGTAAGGATGGTCGCCGTAGAACTCCTCCCGGAAATCGAGAAACGCCTTGGCGACCGGGTTGTTCATGTAGGTGTGGTACTCCTCAATAATGACCGACCGCTCGGTTTCGAAGAGGGCGGGATCGAGCAGGAGCCCGTCCATCCGGTCGGCTTCCATATCGAACACCATGTCGAGCATCCCGGCCGGGACGCTGTTCATGTAGGCGGTAACATCCTCGGCGGTAAAGGCATTACAGTGACCGCCGACATCGTTGATCCGCCGCGAGTGCTCCTCCGACGGTATGCCGGCCGACCCCCGAAACATCATGTGTTCCAGGAAGTGGGAGATGCCGCGGATTCCCGGTTGTTCAAAGGCACTGCCGACCTTGTACCATACCTGTACCGACACGATCGGCGTCCCGGTTTTCGTCAGGCAGATGACCTTCAGGCCGTTGCTGAGTTTTTTTTCGGCTATACCGGCAAGCTGCATGTGGGTTTCGATCCGTTGATTGCGGTTTAAGCTTCCGTGCGACCCCGCCCGCTCTCCCGTCGCATCTTATGGCCGGGGCGGCGGAATAAGCGATGCGACCGTTTCATCGAGCGCGGCTGAAATGTATTCGAACAGCTCCCTCCCGATTGCAGAATCGGGCGAACACTCTTCCCCCCCGGTGGAACCGTCGGGGAAAAGAGCCCTGAACTGCTCCGGATCCGCGCCCCGGCGCCGCCACTTCTTGTGGAGGTCGGGCTTCGAAACCGGACGATCTTTCCGCTCCCCGGCTTCGCCGGTCCGCACAAGCCCCGGATCGATATAGGATGCCATCGAGAGCATCGCGAACTCGCTCCGTCCGGGCTCATTTATCGTGCAGCGGCGACCGATAAAGGCCCTCACGCGTGCATCGCGCTGCAACGCGAAAGTGACAATAAGCAAATTCCGGTCCCATTTTTTCAATCGAGCAGTCGCCTCTTCGAGCGCCGGACCGTTATCGAAAAGAGGGTCGATGATGACCACCCGGCCGATTCCCTGTCGCCTGAGGCGTCGCAGGATTTCGCAGAGTGCGTTGGCAAGCGTCCGCGGTTTCAGTCCGGCGGCGCCGCCGAAAGCGCTGTAGGGCGTGGAGCAGCCGTAGTGCAGGACGGGCGCAAGAAGCATGCCGTTTCGACGGGAGAGTGCAGCCGCTATCGCCTCGCTGCATGCCGACGCTATGCCGAGCGCCCCCTTCGACCCATACGGCTCGCAGCCGCCCAGCGGCAGTATGAGCGCCGGACAGCGGAGAATTTTCCGCTCTATTTCACCGAAAGTCAGTCGTGAAAGAAGGTGAGGAGAGGAGCAATCGATGCCACAGCCGCTTTGATCTCCCTTCATCACGTCTGAGCCGTCTCCTTGCAGGTAATGCGGAGCGCCGATGGGTACTTTTGGAAAGGTAAGAATCGGAGTGAGAGGATTTGAACCTCCGACACCTTGGTCCCGAACCAAGTGCGCTACCAGGCTGCGCTACACTCCGAGAGGTGAAATTGGCATTTCCGTCAGGCCCGACCGCCTTGTACGGCAGATAAAAATACGTTTTCGGGGGGTGGGCGGCAAGGGGAAAGAAACAGTTACAGGATTAAACGATTAAAAATGCTCAGGTGGGGGAACCATGTAGCGGTGTCCCCACCTGAAGCCGGAACTGCTCCCAACCCTCCGGTCACCCCTCTTCTTTCCGCCGCTTATGCTATTTTTAAGGGTTCGTTCAATCCATGGCTCGGCATTGTCATGCAGCCGCATCACCGTCTATGAGGAGTTTTTAATTATGGAAGAAAAATTGGAACAGACCCTGGCACTCATAAAGCCGGATGCCCTCCGGAATTCGCTCACCGGGTATGTGCTGTCGCTGCTCTCGGAGTATCATACCGGACTGGTCTTTGCCGGGGTCAAAATCGTCCATGTGACGACCATGCTTGCCGCCGAACACTATGCCGAGCATCGGGGCAAGGTTTTTTACGCCTCCCTCATCGATTATATCACCGGGGCGATTCACTACCCCGGCGCGCCGGAGAAGCAGCGGGTCATTTCAATCATCTACCAGGGGCCGGATGCAGTAAAAAAGCTTCGCGCCATTGCCGGACCGACCAACCCGCATCAGGCGCGCGACCTGAAGCCCGGCTGTATCCGCGCACTCGGCACCGTCGCCCCGCTCAAGAATGCCGAAGGCAAGGTCATCGGCGAGCGGATGGACAACCTCATCCACGCCTCGGCAACGGACCCCGAGGCGGAGCGTGAAATCAAGCTCTGGTTCAGGCCGAGCGACATTCCTCCCGCCATGCACGCCTATCAGACAAAAGAGAGCGGCGACCACTACTACTATAAAAACGGGAAGCTCTTGAATAGCCACGAGTCGGGCTCGGTGCTCATCGCGGCACCCGGCGATATCGTCTGGGCGTCGGACCTTCTGGCCCTGGAGGAGATCAGGAGCGGGCTGGCGCCCTCCACGCCGCTCGATTCGATCGTGGCAAAATACCTGATCAACCGGTAGCGCGGCCGGGTCTTCGCAGAGTGTATCGCGGGCGTCGTCCCCGTGAAGCGTGGCACGTTCGCTTATTTAGCGACCGGCGCAACGGCCGTGTCGCCCATCTTTGCCTCGGTGTTTTTGGCCTCGTCGGTATCATTGCGCGATACGAACCAGTCGGCCCACACTCTCTTATCGTACCCTAGCTTTTTGCCGGTGATGAGCCACAGCAGGTATTCCACGTTGCACCGAACGAGCGAATCGCGGTCGTCGAGCGCGCCGATGAGGAGCGGCACCTCGGTAAGAAGCTTCAGGGAGAACTCGACCGTGCTTCGCGCCGATTCCGGGCAGGTGCGCATGGTGGACCGAAGCGGTTCGATCGCCCGGGGATCGCGGAAATCGCCCAGGGCGGTTGCCGCGGACTTTACCACCGCGCCGTCGCGGTCCCGCAGGGCGGCGATAAGCGGCGGAACGGTCGCGGTGTCGCGTATTTTGCCGAGCGAGATCACGGCACTCAGGCGGACATCGCTTTCGGGATCGGCGGTGGCTCTGGCGAGGGGACCCACCGCCCTGGCACTCTTGATGGTTCCCAGGGCACTCGCGGCTGCCGACCGCACCGATCGGTTGATATCTCCCAGGGCGGCAATGAGGGCATTTTCAGAACTCACGTCACCGATCCGGCCCAGGGCGGTAACCGCCCCGGCCCGCACCCGTTCATCGTTATCGTCGATAGCCTTGATGAGTTGAGGGATCGCCTCGGAATAATGAAGGGCACCCGCCGCGGTCGCACGGACAAGCGGATCCCGGTCCTTGAGCGCCTTCAGGAGAATCGGCACGCATGCCCGGTTCCCGGTTTCGCCGAGGCCGAAGGCGACGCGCTGCCTGACGAGCGGATCGGCGTTTCCCGTCTGGTAGGCAAGCTCATCGTACCCGCGTGATTCCATCGCGGCGAGCGCTCTCGCCGCCTCCAGGCCGGGCGGCAGGAGTTTCGATCCGGCCGAAGAGTCGGGCGGCGAAATTTGCAGGAGCGAGGATCCCCTGACCGTGTCGCCGAGAAGTGCGGAGAGTCCGTCGATCGTGCCGCCCTCCCATTGCCGGCGTGTTCCAAGCTCGCGGGCCGCCGCGCTGCGCCGCTCCCATGAGGCGGACTGGAGGGCGGCGACCAAGTCGTTAACCGATGCTTCATTCGCACCACCATTGTTCCGGCTCGGGCTGGAAGCCGAATCGTTCGATTGCCGGCCATCGGGGGACGGTGCCCCGAAAGGCTCTCTCCCGCCGTTCATGCCGCTATCGCTTCCCAGGAAGCCGTTCCTGAGCTCGTCCGAAACGGGCTTGCCGTCGAAGGTTCGTATGAGGCGGACCGGGATGCCGATGGTGACGCCATCCCGGGTGGTGATGGTTACCTGGCGGGAGGTGCGGGCGGTGATCGTTCCGGTGAGGTTCGTGCCATCGAGAAGCGTCACATCGTGCACATCACCGTACCACGTGGGCGCTTGCCCCGCAGGAACCGCCGATGCGATGACCGCGGAAATGGGGAGAAGGAGCGCTATCACGCCATTCCGCAACATCTTGGTCGTCGTTGTTTTCATGGAAGCCGAGACTCCGCCGTGTCGCCGAAGGTGAGCGAACTACCTGAAAGTATAAAATGCTTTTCCATAAATTGCAAAGATGATAACCGGTCGGCCTACCGGGGATTCCATTGCTGGGCCATGGTGACGATGCCGATGACGAAGATCATCATAAACACGGCGAGGAGCACCTGGTGGCGGCCGTTGAACCTGCGTTTCGCAAGCTTCATCGTCTGCTGGTTCTTTTGATCCGCGGGTTGCTTCGCCAGCGACTTTCCGCTATCCTTCGGATTGACCGGCCCCTGCGGCGAAAGAGTCGAATCGCTCCGCCCCGCTCCGATGGCGTGCATCGAATCCACCGCCGTCTTCGTTGCGCCCCCGGCACCGGTGTCGACCATGGATTGCATAAGCAGGGGTGAAGGGACCCTGGTCGGGGGAACCGATGGAGACGTTATGGTCGCTCCCTGACCAAAAGCCGCAGCAACCAGGAGAACAAGCATCAGGGGCAGATACCGCATCGTTTAAAAATACTATCAGGAGCCGGCCCTGCCGACGAAACCCGATGGCCAACTATTGACTCCTTTGCCTAACCTGTGTTATTTTATCCATCTGCGCGAGAGTAGCTCAGTGGTAGAGCTCCACCTTGCCAAGGTGGCTGTCGCGGGTTCAAGTCCCGTCTCTCGCTCCATTTTTTCCGTCCATAGCCGGTGCGTTCCTTCGATTTCACTCTCAGGCGGCATAGCCAAGCGGTAAGGCAGAGGTCTGCAAAACCTTCACCTCCAGTTCAAATCTGGATGCCGCCTCTCCGTATCCTGTAAAGAAATATCGTTCCTTTTCTACATTTTTCAAGCACTTACCACTAAACCACCGGCGAATAACCTGACAGGGTGCGCCTTTCGTCGGTTTTCCAAAATGTCGATTTAAACGCAATTTCGAGGGGTATATGTCGGGGTTGTGTCGAGGTTGGTTGATAATTAATAAGCCTGCTCTGGTTTCATCCGGGGCAGGTTTTTTTGTCCCCATCCCGCCGTTATCCATGCCGCGTGACTATCATCGCTTCACCACGTTCCCTCACCTTTGAAATTTTCCTCACCCATTTCAGAAGCAATTTCTAAATCCTATTCACCGGTTCCAAAGAAAGAATTTCCAATCTCAGGTGCGATGGCAGGCTTCTAAAAGGTTCCAGATCGCGATAGGAAGGTCGTTGAAGGCAGATCCCCGGTTCAGCCCTATGAAACACTGGCAAGCGTCGAAATCGGCCTGAAGGCAGTTCTACGAGGATCAGGGTATGTCCTTCGACCCCGGAAGCCTGAAGGAACTTTTTAAATAATTTTAAATAGATGCTGAAGGTTGCCTATCTTTGGAAGAGGCAGCATGATTTCTCTTTGCTTCACCCTGTGCAGACTTCTATATTGATATTCCTCTAAATCCTAATCGAAGAAAGGCTTTTGTAATGACTAAGAGAATCTTTTTTCCTCTCATTGCTCTATCGACTAAAGGAAATAACGTCATGAAAACAATTATGAATCGAAGGAAGATGTTGACACTGCTATATTTAACGGTACTTTTAAGTGTTGTGGGCGTTTCTCCGTTGGCGGGTGAAGATTACTCACGAACAGATAAAGCGTTCGCACAAATCGGTGAACCCATTGGGCAATTGCAACATGCTGTGGGATGGTCTCTTAATGAGGCAAAACAATGGGTGAAAAGAGAAAACAGAATACCTTGTGTAAAAGATCCGACATTGATAGATTATGAAGGTTGGAAATTAGGTGTTAGTAATTTTACAAACATCAATTTGCGCAATATAAGTATTGGCTCAAAGGATTATGTGGTTTTGTCAGTTCTTTATAATTATGGGCATTATTTGTACCCTGCAATTCATCAAAACTGGCTACCTGAAAGAGATATTTCTTTTTTCATAATAAATAAAGAAGACCTTGCTAAATTTCAAATACGGACTTTGACGCCTACCACTATTGAATTAAAACCTATATATTCTGGAACAGATATTGCCATAAAAAGCATTAATGGATTACAGGAAGTTAAAGAAAAGTTAAATGCAATCCTTGCCGATACAACAACACAGCATTTGTTCAATACAATCACATTTAATTTACTATTAATTGATAACAACATGCGCTTTACAATTATCTCAAGAGATGAAGTCAATCAACCTCAAATGGACTATTTTGACACAACATATAATAGTTTTGGTGAAAGGGAATATATCTCACTCGAACTACCTTACATAAGTTTGTTGCAGCCTGATACATTTAAAAACCATTATTTTGAAACAAGCGCAGCAGCTTTTAAGAAATTTATTCCGCTGATTGTTGATACTTCATCCGTAGATACGCACCAAGGCACAGGGCAACATAATTAATCTCTTGGGTATAATTCCTCGAAGCTTGCTTCGGCTTTCGTATTTTTCTA
>CAZYYB010000052.1:0-22174 GCA_964651515.1 uncultured Fibrobacteraceae bacterium | reverse complement strand
TTCGCTCAACGGCTTCTCGAACGAGCGCCGCAGCGCCGTCATGCCGATCAATAAAAAGTACCCGAGCGAAGCCCTGACCGCGATTGCGGCCCGCTACTTCCGCAGCACCGGGCGGCGCGTGACATTTGAGTATATCGTGATTCCGGGGGAGACCGATACCGAAGAGGCGGCCGCGAGCCTGCGGAAAATCCTCGGGTCCCTGGCCTGCAAGATCAACCTCATCCCCCTGAATCCGACCCACGGGGAGGAAACCTCTCCCTCGCCGGACGACCTCGATCGCTTCGCGGGGCGGCTGCACATGCTCGGACTCGCGGCGACGGTGAGGGCCGGCCGCGGCCGTGACGTGGGGGGCGCATGCGGACAGTTGACGGCGCGGGCGTATTCCGCGGGGAAACCGACGGCGGCGGCGGGGCGGGAGGCGGGAGCGCAGGGCCCGGACTGCGGCGGCGGCACGGGGGCGGGGATATGACCTTCAGGGAATGACGGGACAGGAAAGAGTGCGTGCGGCTGACGGTCAATACGGGGCGATAAAATTGTCATTCCAGAAGTCGATGAAGGTAAATTCGACGATATCGGCGAAATCGACCCAATCGCCCCGTTTCTGGGCGTTGAAGAGCCGGGTAAGGAGTTCCGCGGCCTGCGCCACGACGGGAGTCTGCACATTGCCGGTGGTTAACGTCGTCTGCATGAGGGAGACGCTGCGGTTGAGAAGCGAGGATGCCGTACCGCAATCACCCGTTCGCGCATGTCGAACTATCTCGCACAGCAATGCCGGTACCGCTTCCGCTCGATCGATCATAGATGTATAATAATATCGTTGTTGCCGCAAACGAGCCATAAAACAAACTGCGGCGCGGAGGGGAGACCGATCGTCATGAGAATCGATCCGGCCAGGAAGCCGCCGGGGCGTGCGGGCGAACTGGAATTGTTCACCGCCGCATCGGGCGCGCTCTCGGCGAGGCTGCATCGCGGCGGCGGACTCCTGCATCTCCATTCATCCGTCAACCCCGAGGCCGAGGCGACCTATTACGAACCGCTTACCATGTGGGCGGATCTCGTCGTTCTTCTGGGGTGCGGCCTGGGCTACCATGTCGATCCGTTCTTGGATGGTCTTGGCGCGGATGCGGAAATTCTCCTGGTCGATTTTTATGCGCCGTGCGTCGAACGGGTGCGTCGGCGTCTCTCGACGCGGATCCCGAATCGGCTCCACATCGTCTCCGGGGAGAGGAGCGACTGGCGCCCGGTGGTCGAAACGGCGGTCCGCTCGGCCCGCTCCGTCCAGATAATCAAGCATCCCGCTTCCTACCGGGCCAATAAGGACTTTTACGACGGGGTGGCGGAAGCGCTTCGGCCCGGGCGCCGCACTTCGGCGGGCGGCGGCGGGGGAGGGCTGCTTTTTTACGGGAGCTTCTTCCTGGAGGAGGAGCTGAAAAACGCCCTGGAGCGCACCGAGGGCGGCGTCGCCCTGTTCCGGTACAATGACATTCGGGATTCGGTCCAGTTCGGGGCGCGGCTCGAACGGGCGATCCAGGAGCGGCGGCCCGCATTCATCCTTTCAGTAAATATGAAGGGCTTCGATGCGAACGGCGCGGTGGGGGAGATCGCGGCGCGCTGCGGCGTGCCGGTCGTCGTCTGGTTCGTGGACGACCCGCACCCGATCCTCGTTCCGCAGGCCGCCTTCGTGAACGACGCCATGATCGGCCTGACCTGGGAGCGGGCCTACCTGCCGTGGCTTGGAAAGCAGGGGTTCGGCGCAACCGGCTACCTTCCGCTTGCCGGGGACCCTTCGCTCTTCAACGGAACGGACATCCCGGTTTTTCACGCCGAGGTCGCGTTCGTGGGAAGCTCCATGGGCCGCGCGTTTCTCGAAAAAATAGCCTCGCAGTTCCTCTGGGACGGGCGGCTCGGCCCTCTCGCGGCCGAAACCGCGCGGCTCCTCCTTGCGGATAACGGCCTCGACGCGTTTCGCGCGCTTCGGTGTGCATGCAGGAACGCCGGCGTACCACTACCCTTTTCGGATGCTAAAAACCTCACCTGGTTTATCTCCTATTGTATCCATACCGCCAGCATGCTCCGGCGCACGGAGCTTGTCGGCGCGTGCATTCCCCGGCGCATCGCCGTCTTCGGCGACCCGGAGGGGTGGCGGGAGATCTTCGGCGAGGGGCTCCCCTGCCACGGCGACATCGATTACCGGACCCGCCTGGGCGGCATCTACCGGGGGATCGACATCAACCTCAATATTACCAGCCGCCAGATGCCGACGGCCGTGAACCAGCGGCTGTTCGATATCCCTCTTGCAAACGGCTTCGTGCTGACCGACCGGCAGGCCGATTGTTGCGAGCTGTTTTCGCCCGATGAGACGGCCACCTACGGTTCGCGGGAAGAACTCGTCGACAAACTCTCTTTTTTCCGCTCGCATCCGGAGGAGCGTCGCCGCATAAGCCGCCTCGCCAGGGCCCGCATTCTCTCCTGTCATACCTACGACCATCGCGTTTCGGCGATCGGGGCATTCGTCGCCCGACCCGCCGTCTCCTGAGCGGTACCCCCGTTTTCTCTCCCGACGGCAAACGTACGACCTGGAGTGAGAGGCACTCTTCCGGCTCCGCGGTCATAACCGGCTCGGTCGGTTAAAAAAACTATAAAGCTTGAAATTGCCGGAACCGATATCTTGAAGGTAAGACGAAAGATTCCTTTCGAAAGGAGGTTGGTACCAGAATGCAGCCGCAGTGGAAATACCCGCAAAATCATGAACTGTGGTAGGGACGCCACACGAACCAAAAATGATGCCCTGATGCCGAAACATCATTTCACCAAACAAGGAGGTTGTAAATGGTTATTCTCAGCAATATAGCGGCGATGAATTCCGCAAATGCGCTCAACGATGCGAATCAATCCGAGAGCCTGTCGCTCCAGCGTCTCTCCACGGGACTGCGTATCAACAATGCGTCCGACGATGCGGCCGGTTTCGCCATAGCGCAGAATCTGACGACCCAGGTCAGCGGGACTTCCCAGGGACTCGAAAACGCCCAGGACGGTATTTCCGCACTGACCATCGCCGAAGGCGCGGCGAACCAGGTTACGGATATTCTGCAGCGCATGCGGGAACTGGCGGTTGAATCTGCCAATGACACGATGAGTTCGAGCGACCGGCAGTATACCAACCAGGAGTACCAGCAGCTGATCTCGGAAATAAACCGGATCGCGGATGTCACCAATTTCAACGGCATGAAGCTGATTTCCTCCACCGGCACCTCTTCCATGGATCGGTTCGGCATCGGCGGGATGAACGGGAGTGAAGGTTCGGCACTCTGGGTGGATGCCAACAGCGTCTACGGCGTCGACAGTATCACCATCACCATCGACACCATGACGACAAACTTCCTCGGCGTGGGCGCGGCCTCCGCTCCGACCAACCTCGGCGTATCGACGCTGACCTCGCAGACCGACTCGATTGCGGCGATGAACTCGCTCGACGCATCGATCAACAGCGTCAACATGATGCAAGCCAATCTTGGAGCGTATATCAACCGTCTCGAAGATACCATCAACAACCTGCAGACCGAGAACACGAACCAGACCGCAGCACAGTCGCAGATCCAGGATGTCGACTTCGCCTCGCAAACGACGGAGTATACGAAGGACCAGATTTTGATACAATCGGCGACGGCCATGCTCGCGCAGGCCAACACGGCGCCGCAGTCGGTGCTGACCCTCATCAGCAAGTAACGGCGACTGAAGGTCTTAATCGGCCGGATGGGGAGGCGTCGACCTGACGCCTCCCCTTTTTTGTCCGCTTCGCCGGCCATGCCGACCGACCGTTTCACGGAACGACCGGCTCACGGCGACGGGGCGGCTTTTCGTGCCGTCACCGGCTTCCTCTTCCTGCCGCCCGGCAGCAAAATTTTTAGAGACTTCCGATGTCTTTTTATATATTTTGAGGTGAGCGAGGACGCCAGTATAGCATAAATAGATAAGTTTATGAGATCCATTTATGTATTTTGAGCTGGGCGAGGACGCCAGTATAGCACCATAGAGACTTTCAAACGGGGGGAATGGTATGTTCAAAAGTTCGGGAAGGCGATATATCGTTGGCTGTATCGGGGCGATTATGCTTGGCGCTCTAGTGGGCGGCGGCGTTTTCGCCGACCAGGTGATTAAATTCGATACCGCATGGCAGTTCTTTCGGGGAACCCCGACGGGAACGCCCCAATCGCCCAGCTTCAGCGATGCTTCCTGGCAGACGGTCTATCTGCCCCATCCCGACAGCGTCCTTCTGAACACCACTACCTGGCTGAATTACCTGGGGTATTGCTGGTACCGTAAAACGTTTACTCCCAGTGCCGCTTTCCAGGGAAAAAAGGTGTTTCTTGAAATAGAAGCGGCCATGCAGACGACGCTTGTTTATGTCAACGACTCCCTTCTCACCACCCATCTGGGCGGCTATACGCCGATCGTCCTCGATATCACCAAATATTTGAATTTTACCGGATCAAATGTCATCGCGATCCAGCTGAATAATACCCCGGAGGCGACGTTTCCGCCGGGTAATTCCACCCCCGATTTCCTGTATTTCGGCGGGTTGTACCGGAATGTCTATCTGCACCTTGCCGACTCCCTGCATATCACCAATGCGATACTGGTCGATACCACCGCAGGCGGCGGGATTTTCGTGACAAACTCTTCGGTAACCACCGGGGCCGCTTCGGCGATGGTGTATGTCAAAACCCATATCGTCAACCAATATACCGGATCTAAAACATGCGGTCTCACCACATCGATCCGCAATGCCGCCGGTGCGGTCGTTGCGACCCATGCCGCCGAGACGGCGACTCTCGCCGCCGGTGCTTCCACGACCTTTCATGATACCCTGACCGTCCCCAATCCGCAGTTGTGGAGCCCGGGTACCCCCAATCTCTATTCGGTTCATTCCGTCGTCAGTAACGGCAGCGCGTTTGCCGATTCATTGAATACGACGATCGGTATCAGGACCATTTTTTTCAGCAAGGCCAACGGGTTCACGCTCAATGGGGCTCGGTTCAAGTGGCGGGGAGCAAACCGGCATCAATCCTTTCCCTATCTGGGCAACGCCCTGCCGAACTCGGGGCAGTATCGCGACGTCCTGCGCATGAAGGAGTACGGCATCAATTTCGTCCGGACTTGTCATTATGCCCAGGCACCGTCGTTTTTCGATGCCTGCGACCGGCTCGGCGTCCTCGTGCAGGCCTGCCTTCCCGGCTGGCAGTTCTGGCAGAACACCACGCCGTTTATCACCAACTCTCTCGCAGCGCTGCGCGACATGATCCATTACTACCGCAACCACCCGTCGGTGATTCTCTGGGAAGCGATGATGAACGAAAGTACGCCGACGGCGGCCTACCTCGATTCGGCCGAAGCGCTTGCGCATCGCGAGTGTCCACGGATCGCGACGGGCGATTCCGGCATCTGGACCTGCGGGGAGGAGAGCAACGGCAACGGTATTCTTGACGTATATATCTCCTCGACGCAGCACGGCGTTCTCGGTTACACCGGTGCACGTCCCTGCGCGGTTTCCGAGTATGCCGATTGGAATCTGGGCTGTTCATGGACGGGCGCCATGACTTCACCCGTTACCGGCTGCCAGGACAGAGTCTCACGCATCAACGAAGACTCGATGATAAACCAGTCCATGAATCAGGCCGTCGGCCGCAGTGAAAACCTGGGAGTTTCGTGGCTCACCGGGGACGCATTGTGGTCGATGTTCGATTACCAGACCTGGGAGCCGGATCCTCTCACCACCTCCGGGTGCATCGATCTCTTCCGCATCCCGAAATACTCCGCGTACTTTTTCCAGAGCCAGCGGAGTCCCGGCGATACCCTGGTTTCGGCGGTGAAAGGCGGGCCCATGGTGTTCATCGCTTCTCGATGGACCTCTACCTCGCCGCTCAAGGTCAGGGTATTCAGCAACTGCGACTCGGTCTCGCTCTATTTGAATAGTACCCTCGTAGCGACGCAGGGGCCGGGGACCGGCGACACGGTCGTTAATCTTGAACACCCATACTTTACGTTTACCGTTCCCGCTTTCAAGGCGGGGACCTTAATGGCGCAGGGCAAAATCGGCGGCGTCGTGGCGGCAACCTACCAGGTCAGCACGCCGGGCACTGCCAAAAGCATTTCGATAGCCATCGATACCGCCGGGCTGCAACTTGCCGCAGACGGTTCGGACATCGCCATCATCTATGCCTCGGTGCTCGATTCCAACGGCCAGGTCGTGCCGACCGCCGCGAACAGCATAACGTTTGCAATCACCGGCGGAACCGGGACGCTGATCGGGGTGAACCCGATGGCGGCGCAGGCCGGCATCGCTACGATATTGCTGCGCGCCGGTACGACGCCCGGTCCGATCACCGTGACCGCGTCGGCCACCGGATTAGGAACACCGGCAACCGCAACGGTCACCTCGGTCGCGCCTTCCAGCGGGACCGGAACCGTCACCCCCTTTGTGACGACAACCTCCGCGGCGCAAAAGGAGGGTTTTTCAATCCGTCGCACCGGCAGCGTGCTTTGTGTCTACGCTCCATTGCAGCTGGTCGGAAGCGCGTCTTCGGCGAAGTTTTCAATCTACAATGCCCAGGGTCGTCTTATCGGGCGGTGGGACCTCGCCGGCGGCGTAACTGCGGTGAAAATGACCTCGCTTCCGCATGGTATCTATTTGGGCCAGATAACGAATAACGGCGGGAAATTCATGCAGAAAATCATCTGGTAACTTCACCGTTTCCTGCTGCGCCGATCACCCGACCGGCGCAGCAGATCTCTCCCCGTTATCACCAATCCGTACGAAAGAGCACCGGTCGACGGCAATCCGTCAGGCACGCGGCGGCGCAGAAATCAGCGCCGCCGCGCTCTCCGTTTATACCCCCTCATCGCAGATTTCCCGCCCGCCGGCCATCCTTCATGCGCCCTTAGCGTCCGGGGAGCAAAGGAGTTATCTTTTAGTTATACGCGATAGCGCTTCAAAAAGGGAGAGAGGGAGACGTGTCCGACTTAGCGGAGTTTGCCAGGGATTTGCATGAGCAGTACCGGATGGACGCGGAGCGACCGCTGGAGGCGGTCGCGTATCCTTCGGGGGGAGAGCTCTTAACCGACATTCGCGCGGTCGTTTTTGATGTTTATGGTACCCTGATCAATTACTGGCGGCGGGAAATGGACCAGGAGGCGACCCGGCGGCATCTCTTCGGCGACGCATGCGGCAAAGTTGCCGCCCGATTCGGGTTCACCGAGTATCTTGCGGCAATGAACCCGGAAGAACCTCCCGAAAAAACGCTGTACGACCTCTACTGCGGTCTCATCGCGCTGCGCCGGGAAAAGGCGCAGCAGCCCGGTATCACCAATCCGGAAATAAAAGTCGAGGAGGTGTGGAGCATTATCCTGCTTATGCTGAAGCGACATGGCTATTGCCCGGAGGAGCGGGCGCGCGGCATTTCGGCGGAGCAGCTTCCACGGTACATGGCATATGCGTTTAATTTTTTTTCGCTGGGGCGTCGGCTATATCCCGGGGTCACCGGGGCGCTTTCGAAATTGCGAGATGCCTCAATCGACCTCGGTATCGTGTCGAACGCGCAGTTCTATACCCCGATGGATCTTACCCTGCTCATCCGGGATCAGAGCGAAGGGACCTACGAGGACTTCAACGAATTGTTCGATCCCGATTTTACCATTTTCTCCTTCGAATGGGGGGCCGCAAAGCCGGATGTGTTCCTGTTCGGAAAGTTATACGACGCCCTCTACGAACGTCACATCCTGCCGCAGCAGACGGTATTTGTGGGCAACGATCTCGTGCTCGATGTGGCACCTGCCGCGGCCGCGGGCATGAGAACGGCTTTTTTTACCGGTGACCGCAGGAGTGCCTATTTTCATGACCAGGAGGGAGTGATTATCCCGGATATCGTCTTCTCCTCCTTCAGTGAGCTTCCGGGGAAGCTGAGCTTCCACTCTTCCGCGGCAAACGGATGAGGGCGACCATGCATCGACTCTTGCTTTTTGCAATGTTAGTCCCCCTCGCCGTCACCTATGCCGGGGTGGTCGATTTCGGCAACGAGCCGTTACCGGAGAATGCAATCCCGGCGCAAATAATGATAGCCGCCGGTACTGCCGATTCGTTGAACCGGAAGGGCTTATCCGCCCTCGAACACAACGACTTTGAGACGGCCCTGACCTGCTTCGAAAAGGCGCTCGACATCCTGCCGGAATACAGCGACGCGCGGAACAACTGCGGGGTGGTCAAATTCAGGCAAGGCGATATCGCCGGGGCGAAGGAAATCTGGGCACGGCTTGTCGCACGTGACCCTGCCTACCCAATCGGCCTGTTCAATCTTTCGCTGGTACAGGCCCATGCCTACTCTTTTGATTCGATCATTACCCTCCTGGAAGGAGCCCTGCGCATCGATGAACACTTTACCGAAGCGCGAGTCCGGCTTGGCTGGGCCTATCTGCAGAAGGGGGAGAAGGAAAAAGCGATCGAGGTTTTGAAGCCTGCCTACCTGATGTCCCCGAAATCGCCGGATGTGGAGAGCTATTATGCGTTTGCGCTCATGGCAACGGGCGATACCGCCGGTGCAATCGCCGTTTGCAGGAAGCATCCCGATAACGGTGAGACGCTCAAGTTGCTCGGCAGGATCGAACGGAGCCGCCGCAACTATCCCGCCGCCGCCGCCGCGTTTTCGCAGGCCGGGAAACGGGGCGACGATCCGTGGCTCCTTCCGGAACTTGCCGATATGCAGATTGAAGCGCGCCAGTACGGCGAGGCGTTATCGACGCTCCGGAAATATTTCGGCAGCGCTATTGCGCATTCGGCCGATGCCTATCTCCTTGCCGGAATAGCGGCCAAGGAAACGGGCGATCTTCCGGCATCGGAGAGTTATTTCGAGCAGGGAAGCGTCGCCTTCCCCGATGATTACCTCCTGCGGTATAACCTTGGCCAGGTTTATTTTTTCGAAAACAAGTATGATCGTGCCGAATCGACGTGGGCGGGCCTCGCCGATTCGCTGAAGGATCCGTCATTACTGTATCTGCGCGCGATCAATGCCGATCGCCGGGGAGACGCCGCCGGGGCCCAGTCGTTCATCCGTCGCGCTCTGGCCATCGACGACCGTCCGGATTTCCATGCATTCCTCGGTAAACTGCTCTATCGTCATGGAGACCGGAAGGGAGCCGCAGTCGAATTCCGGACGGAGCTCGGTGAAAATCCCGACCTGTCCGACGCCCGGCTCGATCTTGCCCTGTGTGAGAAATCCGGCCCGGAGCTCTCCGCCGCGGCGCATAACCTGGAACAACGGTTAAGCGGATGCCGCGGTGATTCATGCGGCGAAATCGCGCTGGAGCTTTCCGCCGTTTATTACAGTGCCGGGGCCATTGAAAAAGCCGTCGGGGTTCTTGACGCGGTGAAAGATCGGGACCGCACGGAAGAGGTGTGCCGCATGCTGTCCCGCTGCCTCCGGGAATTGCATCGATGGGACGAGGCCGTGTCCGTTCTGGAAGGCGCCGTCGGGAAGTACGGCATGAAGCCGGAAACGGGGTACGAATTGGCGGAAACCTGCCTCGATGCGGGTTTTTATATGAAAGCAATCGACTACTACGCACGGCTGCTCGAAAAATGGCCCGAAAATCCATGGCGTCTCTATTACCAGCTGGGCTATGCCTGCCTCGAAACGAACGATCTGGCCCGGGCGGGCGAATGCTTCGAGCAGAGCCTTAAAAACAGGGGGGATAACGTTGCCGCACGGGGGCTTCTTGCCTTCGTGTATAACCGCCAGGGGAAGGTGCGGGAGGCGCGGGAACTCTGGCAAAAAACGGTCGCCGATGACCCGACCAATGCTACGCTCTGGATAAACCTCGGCATTTCCTATGAAAAGGAGGGGAGCTATGGGGACGCTCTCGCCGATTATAAAAAAGCCGCCGAACTTGCAAAGCACGACGCATCCCTTCAGATAGGCATCGGCAATTGCTATGCGGCACTCGACAGCCCTTTCGATGCGCTGGTGTGGTATAAGCAGGCCCTGGAATCGCCGAAGAGGGACATTGCCGCGTACGACATGTTCCTGATCTATTCGAAAAAAGGCCAAACCGAACAAGCGGGTGAAATGCTGAAGATCCTCCAGGGCGATTTTCCCACCTCTTCCTATACAAAACGTGCCGCGGCCGATGTCGCCCTTCGGGGTGGCGATACCGCCCGGACGATGGATCTCTTAAACGGGGTACCCGATAAAGAGCCGGGGGACTGGCTGACGCTGGGCCGGATTTATGCCGACCGGGGTGAGGGGGAAAAGGCGCAGGAGTGCGTGGCGAGGGTTCCTGCCGGGGCTCCGTGGGAGCGGGATATCGCTTCGATCAAAATGGTTCTGGCGTTCCGGAGAGGCGATTATTCCGGCGTGGCGCAGTCGGTTATCGCAAGCGGGGATACCGGTTTCCCGGCCCGGTATAATTTAGCGCTATCTTATTATCAGCTGGGCCGGAACCTCGATGCACTGCTGCTCGCCGACACCCTTGCGCGCCGGACCAGGGGTCCCGATCGGGTGGATCTCTGCCGGCTTGCCGGCAATGCGGCTTTCAGGCTCAAGCGGTGGGACGATGCGCTCGCATGGTATCTCCAGCTCTCGGATATGGAAGCTTCCAACCCCGTCGTTCTCTACAACTGCGCCGTCGCTTCGTACAATAAGGGAAAATACGATGACGCTTTCTCCTATTATTCGCTCGCGCGTCAGTATGATCCCCATATTCACAATGCCGATATCGAGCGGCGGCACGCCGCAGCGCACGATACCTCCTCCGCGCCGCCTCGTCTGCGGGCTGCCGATTCACTGTACAATGCCGCACTCGTCTTGCAGACTGCAGGCAGCGATTCCGCGGCCGAAAAATTATACGATTCGGTGCTTGCCCAAGACTCGCTTTACAGTATGGCCTGGAACAATCTCGGCACCATCTACGGCAAGCGGGGGGAGATCGGAAAGGCGGAAACCGCGTATTTGAAAGCGGTCGGACAGCGGCATACGATTCCCGAAACGTATGTCAACCTGGTGAATCTCTATATTGAGCTCGAAAAGTTCGCCACGGCGCGGCAATGGCTTATCCGGGGAGAGGGGTACAACCCCGAAAGCGGGCTCTTCAAGGATTTGAAGAAAAAAATAGTCGATGCTGAAAACAGAGCCGGAGCCGGTACCGGAAAGGTCGATTCGGGGCAATGAAACCAGCGCCGAACGGAAATATCGATGCCGGGCCGGGAGAAAGCCGATGGCGAAGATTAATTATTGACGATCATGCCGGTTGAGAACACCACCATGAAGACGAGCCACAGGTAGAGCAGCAGGTTGTTGAGGATCATCTCGCTGACCGACGATTTCGCCTCCGTCTGCGCAGCCCCGCGGGCCCTGGCAGCACCCTGCTTGCGTGCAAAATGCCGATAGATGGAGCGCAGGGTGACCAGCAGCAGGACGGCGCCCGTAATTTTCGCGATGATTGCCGCAAGATCCATGATAATCTCCAGAGTTACTGAGGGTCCGCCGACCGGGGCGGTTCAAGGTCGATCTTTGCGACATTGACGCGCCGTGTTGCAATTTCCAGGCCGTTCCAGAGCAGGACAAATTCATAATTGCCGGGTTCCGGCAGCGGAAGGCCGTTGATATTTCCGCCGATCTCAATGACCGCCGTACGATCTTCCGACGGCTGCACCTCCCAGGGGGGAAGCTGCATCGAAAAATCCCCGCTTTCTTTCCTGAAAATCAGTTGCGCCGTCCCGTTGGACGCCACATCGGTCATGGCAACATAGATCGCACAATTGCCGTGTTTTGATGGAAATCCGCCGCTCGAAATGCTGCTGAACGTGCCGGCCAGGATGCTCTTGCCGGAATGGGCGTCGCGGTAATAGTAGTCACAAAGAATCATCGACAGCACGATAGGTTTCATAACGACGCATCCCCGGTAAGTGGAGCAGTAAAATTACATTATTCCCCGGGCAGGGAGGCGGGAAGCAGAAAGGGGAACAATCGGGGCAATGCCCCTCACCGGAAATTCCTATAGTGAGAATTTTTTTAATGATTCTGGGAACCCTTTTCAAATCAGGAAACGGCGGGTCGGGAGCGTGTAGAGTCGATTCCGTCGATCTGCCGACAGTTGGAACGGAATTTGCATCCGTTTGCGTAAATGGGAATGGGAGATAACCCTGGATGAAAAAAGTCTCGCGGCGAACCTTTCTCTATTCCGCCGGCATGATGGGCACCGCCCTCGCCGGCGGGGGAGAGACTATTGTCAACAGGCTGACCTCGTATGCCAATCCTCCCCTTCCCGTGCGACCGGGGGTGTGGTCGACCTATGCAACCGTTTGCCGCGAATGTCCCGCAGGGTGCGGACTGCACCTGCGTTTCCGCGACGGGCGGGTCACCAAGGCCGAGGGTAATCCCGAACATCCTGTCAATAAGGGGTGTTTGTGCGGCAGGGGGCAGTCATGCGTCCAGGGGCTCTATGACCCGGATCGGCTGCACGGTCCCTCCTCCCGCCCGACCCGGTCGTCCGCCCCGGCCCCGGTTTCCTGGGACGACGCCTTCGGCCGCATCGGCGGAATTCTCGGCAAAAGCGCAGGCCGGATCGTCCTGATAGCCGATGTTCAAACCGGGTCGCTTGCCGGTCTCATGCGGACATTCTGCGATTCCCGCGGATCGGATCGCCTTCTCTTCAGCGAACCGTTCGGCGGCGATGCCTTGCGCGTCGCGCACGACCGGCTTTTCGGTCTCCCCGAGGTACCGGCATTCAGGCTTGAAACATGCGACTTCATCGTAAGCTTTGCCGCCGATTTTCTGGAAACCTGGATCTCTCCGGTTGAATTCTCCCGTGGTTTTGCGGGTATGCATGCACTCCGGGACGGCTCGATGGGCCGATTCGTCTATGCCGGGCCCCGGCTCTCCATGACCGCGGCCAACGCCGATGATTTCTTTCTCGTTCCGCCCGGATCCGAACGCTTTATCGCGCTTGCCATGGTCGAAGCGATGGTGCGGCGTGGATGGGTCGCAACCGACCGCGACCGTGTGGAGGCCGTCGTCGCAAAGCTCGGCGGGGGCGAGGCGATCAAAAACGCTCCGCTCGCGCCGGATCACATAGTGCGGCTTGCCCGCGCATTTGTCGAGGCGCGGGCAAGCGTGGCCCTGGCCGGTCCCCCGGGTGCCTCGGGTTCCATCGCCCAGGATACCGCTACGGCTGCGGCGCTCCTCAACTATGCCGCCGGTCGTGTCGGTCGGACGGTTGATTTCTCTTCGCCGCACGCTCTCGGCAGGGCCGGAACCGATCGCGAACTCGAAAGCCTCGTCGATCGGGTGACGCCCGATGATGTGGTGATCATCCATAACAGCAATCTTGCCTATACCCACCGGAAAGTCATGAAGGCGCTCGGGCGAGCCGGCACCATCGTCTACCTTGCGACGCTTGCCGATGAAACCGCGCTCGTCGCCGACTGGGTGCTGCCCATCGATTCGCCGCTGGAGAGCTGGGGAGACTATGAACCGTATGCCGGCGTGCATGGACTCATGCAGCCCACCATGCGGCGTCTTTACGACACAAAAGCATCGGGAGATATCCTCCTTTCGCTCGCCCGCTCCGCGGGCCGCCCGCTCGGGCAGGAGAGCTACCAGACGGCCCTTGTGCACCACTGGCAGTCGATCCATGCCGCATCGGGAGAGGCCATGCCGTTCGAACGGTTCTGGGAACGGTCGCTCAGACAGGGCGGGTATTGGAAACCGTCGCCCGCCGTCGGGGTCGCTCTCGACGGCGGCGGCGTACCGCCCTTCGCCCCGGTGGCCGCTGCGGCGGCAAAAGGCCCGGAAATGACGCTTTTTCTCTCTCCCTCCCTCTCCCTGCATGACGGCAGGCTTGCCAATCGCGGGTGGCTGCAGGAGGCGCCGCATCCGGTGAACGGCGAGGTCTGGGGGAGCGCGGTCGATATCCATCCCGCAACGGCCCGGACGCTTGCGGTCGGAGAGGGCGATACCGTTGCGGTGCGGTCGACGGCGGGCTCCTGCCGATTGCCGGTGCGGGTTACCGCCGATGTCGCCGAGGGAACCGCCGCGATAACCCTCGGTCAGGGGCACACGGCCCCGACATTGACGACGGCTTCGGGCGTTGGCGCGAACGGTTTCGACCTGTTCGACCGGACCGCATCGGGGAGCCTTTTCGGCACCGTGACGATCGACAAAACGGATTCCAAGGCGGGTATCGTTGCAACGGGTGCGGTCGGCGAACAGTTCCATCGGTCCATCGTGCAGGCGATCGGCCTTGCGGCGGTTCGCGCCATGGGGCCGGGAGAGGGCGATCGGCTCATCCTGCCTTTGCCCGAGGGGTACGATAAAAATCGCGATCTCTTCCCACGGCACCCGTACCGGCATCATCGGTGGGCCATGGTTGCGGATCTGCACCGGTGTACCGGGTGCGGCGCCTGTTCGATCGCCTGCCAGGCCGAAAACAATATTCCGGTGGTCGGCAGGAAGGAAGTTGAAAACGGCCGGGAAATGGCCTGGCTCAAGGTCGCGCCCTACCGCATCGAGGGGACAAACGGCAAAATCGGCTGGCTGCCGCTTTTCTGCCAGCAGTGCGATGCGGCGCCGTGCGAAACCGTCTGTCCGGTTTTCGCGGCCTATCATAATGACGAGGGACTCAACGGGCAGATTTACAACCGCTGCATCGGCACGCGCTACTGCTCGAATAACTGCCCGTATAAAGTGCGACGGTTCAACTGGAAAAACATCGCCTGGAAGCCGCCTCTCGACAAGCAGCTCAACCCCGAGGTTACGGTACGGTGCCGGGGCGTCATGGAGAAATGCACCTTCTGTATCCAGCGCATCGTCGCGGCGGAGTATCGCGCGAAACTCGAATTGCGCGAGGTACGGGACAACGAAATCCAGCCCGCATGCGTGCAGACCTGCCCGACCCGGGCACTCGTATTCGGCGATCTCCTCGACCCCGGCTCGGCCGTGTCGCGGATCACCCGTGACGATCCCCGGCGCTACCATCTCCTTGAGGAGCTCAACACCAAACCCGCGGTGACCTTCCTGCGGCGCGTCATCCACGATGCTCCCGTATGATTCCCGCCGCCGATTATCGGGGAATCGATGACGCCGTACTCGGCGGTCTTAAAAAGCCCGCTCCGTTTTTTGTCGTCCTCGTTGCGGTGTGCGGCGCCGGGGTCGGGGCGGCCCTGTGCGCCTGGATCTACCAGGTGCAGGTGGGAATGGGCGTCGCGGGGATCAATCACCCGGTCGGGTGGGGCGTCTATATTGCAAACTACATCTTCTGGATCGCCGTGGCCATGGCCGGCAGCTTTGTCTCCGGCATGCTCTATCTTGTCAGGGCGAAGTTCCGCAGCGCGGTTTCACGCGTCGCCGAAACCATGACCTTCTTCGCCGTGATCGCCGCCGGACTTTTCCCGCTGATCCACCTCGGGAGGGTCTGGGTTTTCTACTATGTAATGCCGTATCCGTCGCAGCGCGAACTCTGGCCCAATTTCCAGAGCCCCCTGTTCTGGGACCTCATGGCGATCGGGTCGTACCTTACGGCAAGCTGGATCTTCTATTATGTCGGCCTGCTGCCGGATCTCGCCGCCGCCGCCGACCACGGGGCGGCGGCGGGCCCCCTGCGCCGCGCCCTCTATCGCCGGCTCTCACTGAACTTTTCATTTGCCGCAAGTCAGTGGCGCCACTACGACCGCTCCTATCTTTTTTTCGCCGCGCTCGTGACGCCGCTGGCCGTATCAATCCATACCGTCACCTCGTGGATCTTCGGCATGTGCATCCTGCCCGGCTGGCACTCGACCGTTTTCGCGCCGTATTTTGTCGCGGGCGCCGTACTTTCCGGAAGCGCCATGAGCCTTGCCATTATCATCCCGCTGCGGCGCCTGCTCGGCCTGGCGGCCATCATTACCGATCGGCATGTGGCGGCCCTTTCGAAAATCATCGCTTTCGCCGCGCTCCTGGTCGGCTACACGTATTGCGTGGAGCCGTTTGCCGCCTGGTATTCGCACGATCTCTTCGAGCGGCAGTTCGCCTCGTTTCTCGCGACCGGATGGATCGCGCCGCTTTACTGGTCGCTCGGGGTATTCAATGTTGCGATTCCCCTTTCCCTTCTTATCGGCCCGGTCAGGAAACGTCTCGGGCTGGTTTTCGCCATTTCGCTCCTGATCAATGCCGGCATGTGGATCGAGCGGGTGGTGATCGTCACTTCGGCCACGGCGCACGACTTCCTCCCGCACAACTGGGGGACCTATCTGCCCCGCTGGCCCGAGATAACCATCACGGTCGGCTCGTTCCTGCTGGTCGTCGGCGGTATTCTTGTCTTCGCAAAGCTGTTTCCCATGGCGGCTATTTCCGATGTCAAGGAGGCCCGTACGCCGTCCGTCGACGGCGTGGAGGTGCCGCCCGGCCGTTGCGGGAACCTCCCGCGGCACGGAACGATCCTGACCGCGCTGTTCGACGACCCCGGCTCCCTGCTCCGGGCGGGAGCGGCGGTGAAGAGGGCCGGGGTCAGGCAGCTTGAGCTGTTCTCGCCGTTCCCCCTCTCCCAGGGGGCGGAGCTTCTGGGCCGGGGTCAGAGCCCGGTGCGTTACTGGACCCTTGCCGGGGTTCTTCTCGGCGGAGCGGGGGGGCTGGCTCTCGGCTGGTGGTCATCGCAGGTTAATGGCCTTTATGTCGGCGGCAAGCCGCCGGGGGCACTTCCGGGACTCCTCCCGGCGGCGTTTGAATTTGCGGCGGTCACCGGCGTGCTCTTCAATTTTGCCGGGCTCATCGTTCATGCGACCCTGTTTAACCGGCAGAGGGTGCGGGGCTACGATCCCCGGTTCAGCGGCAGCGCCTTCGGTCTGGTCGCGGCAGGCAGCGAAACCGAGCTCGCCGCGGCGCGCACCGCCATGGAGCCCTTTTCAAAGGAAATCAATGGCGGTGCGTGACGAAACCGCACGGAGACGAAAACGGGCGGGCCGGGCAGCCGTGTGGGCGATCATTGTCGCCCTGGGGACGGCGCTCTGGCTGCACCGTGCGGCGACGGACGGTTCCGCCCGGCCGGCACTGGGGCTTCTTGTCGATTTCCTGTATTTCGTACCGCTCGCGGCCGGCTTCTCCGTCTGGTCGGCGGGCCTGACCTTGTCCAAAGCGAAATGGGCGGATCGGTTGGAATCGATACTCCTGAAAGGCCACGGATGTGCAGTACCCTCGCTCATCGCGCTCGCCGGGGTCTGGATGCTCAGTCGCCGGATAGGGTTCGGGAGGGCCGATCACGGAGGCGCGTGGCTTGCTCCGGCATGGCTTTTCGGCAGGGACGCCGTCGCCCTCGCTTTCTTCTGGGTAGTCGCCATGCTCCATGCCCGTCGCCGCCGGGAAGGAAGCGGCTCGTTCACCGCAGCCGTGCTCGCGGTTCTCTACCTGGCGGTGTTTTCGCTCATCGGCTTCGATGGTGCCATGTCCCTGACCTGGCCCTGGAAGAGCACGGTATTCGGGCTGTATTTCGCGGTATCCGGTTTGTATAGCGCCGCCGCGGCATGGACGTTGTGTTCCGCAATCGACCCGTTCGTTTCTAAAGCGCAGCTCCATGACCTGGGAAAGATCCTGGTCGGCATGAGCCTGCTGTCCGCCTATCTCATGGCCGCGCAGCTCCTGACCGTCTGGTACGCGGATCTTCCGGCCGAAACCGGCTTTCTCGTCGATCGCCTGCGGACGGCTCCCTGGCGGGCAACCGGTGCGGGACTTGTCGCTTCGGTCTACCTCGGTCCGCTCGTGCTGCTGCTTCCCGCGGCCTTCAAGCGGAATCGGGCCTGTCTGGGTGCCGTCGCGGCGCTCGTCCTGGCCGGGATGTGGTGTGAACGGTGCTGGCTCGTCGTTCCGGCCTTCCGCGCGGCTCCCGTCGCGGGTTTTCCGGAGGTCGCCCTGGCCGGAGCCTTTATCGGCGCGCTCGGTATGGTGTACGAGCTGACGAGCGTGCCGGATCCCGCCCGTCCGGAGCGGACGGGAAACCCGAAGGCGGGGTCCGCGTCATGAACGCTCCGGGGATACCTTCGAAATCCGGGCCCGTTTTTCGCCGCCGCGCGGCCATGTGGTCGGTCGCCGGAATGGCGATTATCGCGGTCGGGCTGATGGCGTACGATCTCCTCTACCCGTCGCGGCTGGGGCCCGAACAGCATATACCCTTCAGTCACCGGGTGCATGTGCATGACAAGAAGATATCCTGTTACCTGTGCCACGGCGGTGCGCGCTCTTCGGAAAGCGCCGGCGTGCCGGAGGTTGCAACGTGCATGTTGTGCCATTCGAAGATCATCATCGCCTACCCGGCCATCCGCCACCTTCGCGAGCACTATTTCGATTCGATGTCAATTGACTGGGACCGGGTTACCCGTGTCCCGGATTACGTATATTTCAACCATGCGATGCATATCCGGCGCGGCATCGATTGCGGCAGGTGTCACGGCGATGTCGAGGCCATGGACCGCGTGAAGCTTCCCGGCACGCTCACCATGGGGTTCTGCATCCGCTGTCACCGCGCGGAGAACGCCTCTCGCGACTGCCTGACCTGCCACCGGTAAGGAGCGACGATGTTCGATTTTACAAAAAAGGAAGGGAGCGCGGCGCTGGCGTTTCTCGTGGCCGGGTCGGCCTGGTTCGTGGTCGGAACGATCTACGGTTTCCTGTCGGCGCTTACCCTCGTCGCCCCCGAGATCTTCAACAACCTTCCGGGGCTTGTTTTCAGCCGCATGCGTCCGATCCATGTGAACACCGTGCTGTTCGGTTTCGTCACCACCACGCTCATGGGGGCGGGATTGCACTATACGCCGGCCCTGCTCAAGACGCGGCTCCGGTCCGAGCGCCTCGCCTGGGTCGGCTTTCTTTTCTGGAACGCCGCGATCCTGAGCGGCCCGCTCACCTTTTCTTTCGGTATCAGCCAGGGACGGGAGTATGCCGAATACATCTGGATATTCGATGTCTGCATCATGATCGCGCTCGTGCTCATGGCGATCGATCTGGTCATGACCATAAGCATCCGGAAAGAAAAGACGCTCTACGTTTCCGTATGGTACTTTACCATGACTTTTTTCTGGACGATCGGGTTTTACCCCATCGGCAACGTCATGTGGCATCCGTCCACCGGCAGCCTTCCGGGGCTGCTCGACTCGCTCCTGCTCTGGTCGTACGGCCATAATCTGCCCGGGCTGCTCCTGACGCCGCTTTCGCTCGGCGCCGCCTATTTTGTGCTTCCGCGGGTGACCAGAGCGCCGATCTACTCCCACACCCTTTCGCTCTACGCCTTCTGGACCCTTGTCGCGCTCTACTCGCATATCGGCGGCCATCACATCCTGCAGGCGCCGATCCCGAACTGGCTCAAGGTGATGTCGGTGGTCGACTCGTTCATCATGGTCATCCCGGTATTTGCGGTGCTCTTCAATCTCTGGCTTTCGGCCCGGGGCCACGGCGGGCCGCTCCTCGCCGACCCGGCCGGGCGGTTCATCATCGCCGGAACCGTGTTCTACCTCCTCACCTGCATCCAGGGACCGGTGCAGTCGCTTCCGTCGGTCCAGCGGATCACCCATTTCACCAACTGGACGATCGGCCACTCCCATCTCGCGGTGCTCGGGTTCGTCGGCTTCATGGCGACGGGCGCCCTGTGGCATGTGCTTCCGCTCATCACGGGCCGGCGGCTCTACTCACCCGCTCTCGTTAACCTGCAATTCAGCCTCATGACCTTCGGCGTCGTCGGGTTTCTTATCGTGCTGACCATCGCCGGGCTTATCCAGGGCCACTCCTGGGAGAGCGGGACCGCGGTCGTGCGGGTACTGCCGGAGCTCGCCCCGTACATGGCCATGCGTGCGGCGATCGGGGTCTCGGTGCTCGCCGCATCGTTTGTCGGCCTCTATAACCTCGTCATGACCATGACAAAAGGGGAGCCGGCCGGGGCGCCGGAGCGCCTCTCGCCCTTACGCGGGATAACGGAATGAAAATGTCGCCCGTCATGCTCATCCTCGGCGGCCTCATGGTATTCTGGGCCTCGGTGTCGCTCATGGTCATCTATCCGGCCCTGACGATGAAGGAACCGCCTTCCGAGATTTACCGGGTCGAGTCTCCGGAGGAGGCGCAGGGGCTCGATCTCTATGTCGAGAACGGGTGCAGCTACTGCCACAGCCTCTATATCCGGACCAATGACTGGGGGGAGGGGGCCTCCCGGATTGCCGACCGCGGGGACTATCTCGCCATGCGTCCGGCGATTCTCGGCACCGAGCGCGTGGGTTCCGATCTGTCGGAAGAGGGCGGGGAGCATCCCGACGACTGGCACCGTTCGCATTTTATAAATCCGCGGACCGTGAGTCCGCTCTCCCTCATGCCCTCCTGGGAGTTCATGGGCCCGGCGAAGATCGCGCTCCTGACCGCCTATGTCCAGAGCCTCGGCGGCAGGGCGGCGGATTACCGGGTCGACCGGCAGCGCATCTGGAAAGAACGGTCGCTGGCCGCGTATCGCGCCGGGCCCGACAGCAACGTCCGCTGGATCCACGGGCAGATTCCGCCCGTGTGGCTCCCCATGCCGAACCCCTACGGGGCAACCGACGCCGATATGGAACGCGGGCATAAAATCTACCAGCAGTTCTGCATCGGCTGCCATGGGGCCGTGGGCGACGGCAACGGTTCGGCGCGGCCTTATATCGACCCGCCGCCGCTCAACTTCACGACCCTGCGCCGGCATTTAGTTGACAATAAATACATCGGCGGCATCTTCTACTACCAGGTCATGAACGGCATCACGGGTACCGGAATGCCGTATTTCAAGCGCATCCTCGAATCCGAGAAGATCTGGGCGGTATCCAACTACATCGCCGTCTCATTTGTCGGATACACCGATGCGGCGAAGGATCCCCGCGGCATCGACGCCGCCGGGGAGGTGCCCTGGATGAACCCGTACGCGCCGCCCGATACCCAAAGGGGAGCCCCATGAAAGCATTTGTCATGCACCACCAGATTCTCGCGCTCTGGCTCGGTCTCTTCCTGGTCAACGCTTCGGTGATCGGCGCGGTGGTGTGGTGGGCGGTCCGGAAGGGGCAGTTCAGGGACCAGGACCATGCCCGTTACCTTGCGCTCGAGGCCTCCCTGCCGTCCGGAAAGCCTTCGGCGGCTCCCGCCGCCCCGGCAACCGACACAAAGGAGGACCAATGTTCCTCCTGAGCGTATCCCAGAACCGCCTGGTCATCATGGCGCTTGTCTACGGTATCGTCGTTACCCTGAGCCTGGTCATCGGGGCCCTCGATATGCGGCGCGACCGTCGCCCGGACGACGGGACGCGCCTGCCGACGCGGAGCGCAATCCCGTGGTTCATCATCTTCTCGAACCTCGCGATCCTCGCGCTCGGCATACTCTATACCGTTGCGACCATTGTCAATCCGCCGAACTGGTGATATGGACCACTACGAAGAACATACCGATCTGTCGGCCGGGGTATCGTGGCTCTTCCTCATCCTGTTCAGCATATTCATACTCGGGTGGGGGATGCTCCTCATGTGCATGGTGATGGATGCGCCGCGCGAGTGGAGCTTCGGGGTCCTTCCCGATACGCCCGGCGAATCGATCTACTCGACGGTCGTTCCTGCTCCTTCGGCAGGATGCAACGTCCAGGTCGCGCCGCTTCCCGGCGCGCTGCCGACACGGGTGGGCGACAACGATTCCAAAACTTTCCAAAAAGGACCGTCGCGATGAGGGCGCCCCTTGCCGCCGGTATCGCCCTCGCGGCGGCGATCGCCGCCGGAGCCGTCGCGTACCTGCTTCTCGACGGACCGCGGATGAAGGAGCAGCCGCATCTTCTTCCGTACCAGGATACCGTCTGCCTCGCGCCGCAGGGGGCGGTTCCGGTGGAAGGGAGCGGAGCATGGCCGGAAGCGGATTCGCTTACGCAAACTACGCCGGCCCTGCCGGACGCCGGGGCGGGCAAAGTTTACTACGGGTATTACTGCGCGTTCTGTCATGGCGAACGGGGCGACGGCAACGGCCTGTACCGCGACCAACAAGCTGGAGCTGCTGCAGGTCGCCTCGCCCACCAACACAATTACCTATGAAGTGATCGGTTACACCGGTGCGTCGCCCGGCAGCACCACCAGCGCGGCCCTCAGCGCTACGTCCGGCACTTCGCAGCTCAACCTGACGCT
>CAZYYB010000051.1:0-22370 GCA_964651515.1 uncultured Fibrobacteraceae bacterium | reverse complement strand
CCCGAGCTGCAGCGGTCCGAAGAGGATATCCTCCCGCACCGTGGGGCAGAAGAGCTGGACGTCCGGGTTCTGAAACACGTAGCCGACGCGCCGGCGGAAGTCGCGCTGGAACGCGGCCTCGCGCATGGCCTCGGGCGTGATCGGGCGACCGTCGAAGCTCATCGTGCCGGTGTGGGGGAACAGGAGCCCGTCGAGCAGGGCGAGCAGCGTCGACTTGCCGCTGCCGTTGGCGCCGATCACGGCGGTGCGTTCGCCTCGTGGGATGGTAAGCGAGAGCCCGCAGAGCGCCTCGATGGCGCGCTCGTAGGAGTAGTGAATATCGGTCAATGAAAACAACGGTTGTACCATAGCGTTCCAATCAGGGCGGCACCGGCGGCCGCGAAAAGGAGATAATCGGTTCCACGGGTTCGGAACTCCTGCCTGACCACCGGTTCGCCCGTGTAGCCGCGCGACAGCATGGCGTCGTAGACCTGGGTGTGCAGCCGGTAGGAGCGCAGCCAGAGGCTTGCCATGTTGGCCGCGGCGATGCGCCTGCCGGTGCTGCCCGACGTTACGAAGCCGACGCGGCTCTTCATGCCCAGGAAGGTGTTTTGAATTATGTCAAGAAGGAGCAGGATGTAGCGGTAGCTCATGCCGATCGTCATGACGAAGAGCTGCGGCACCCTGAAGATGCGCAGGGTTTTAAGCAGGACATGATGGCGGGTCGTGAGGACCAGGAGGGTCGCGAGCGAGACCGAAACGGTCACCCGGAGGATGAGGGTGGATGCGGCGTCGATTCCCTGGCGCGTTACCGTCACGGGCAACGCCATGATATGGATTGCCATGACCGGAGCGCCCGGCGATACGCCCGGGAACAGTGCCGGGACGGCCAGGAAAAGGGAGAAAAGCGGGATGAAGGGCAGGGTGCGTTTCATGAAGTAGAGCGGGGAGATTCTTGAGCACCCTGCTCCAAGGATACAGATACCGTAAAGAACCGCAAGTGAGGGTATGGAGCGCGCCAGCATCGCGGCGGCGAGGAGAAGCGCGATACTCACGAATTTGATCCGGGGATCGGACCGCTGGAGCACTCCCGGGCGTGCGGCTATGCGCTCATTTTCGAGAGTCTCCCGCAGGAGCGAGGCGAAGGCGGTGACGCCGCCCTCGATGAATCCGCTATGTCCTTTTGACAACCTTTGATTTCCTCCGGGTAAAAAGTTTCCCGGCCGCAAGGCCCGCGACGACGCACAGGGCAGTGCCGGTAATCGCGGAAAAAACATAGGCGGCGCTCAAGGGCGCGAGGCCCGCGTGATCCATCCCCCTGAACGCATAATCGCGCAGCGGCGCATGCCAGAGGTGCGAGAGTCTCCCGAGCCCCTGCGGGATATAGCCGACCATGCCGCCGATCTCTTCACCGCTCCATTCGCCCCATGCGGAGCCGGCCTTGAATTTCGCGGGCAGATAGAGGCCCAGGGGCGAGGCGACCGCAAGAGTGGCGAGGACGATCCAGACCTTGCGGGATGCTTTCACGGGGTGCCGTCCGGTGCGCCGTGAAGAAGCGCGGGGTCCTGCGCCTGGATAAACTTTACCGCCAGCGCGGTGACGAGGAGCTCGATCCAGCCGAAGAGGAGCGCATGCCCGCCGACCATGGCCGGAACGGCGACCGTGAACCGATAGGGGCAGTAGAGCGCCGCTCCCGATGCCGCATGGTGCAGGAGCGGCTGGAGGCCGAACTCCATGCCTGCGCAGAACGATGCGGCGACGAGGCCGACGTAGCCGCCGATCCCCGCGGCAACAACACGGCGAAACGAGGTGAAGGCGCATCCTGCACCGACGAGCCGATAGACCCCGTAGCCGATAAACGGCAGCACGAAGGCCATATTGAAGCAGTTCATGCCCAGTGCCGTCAGCCCGCCGTCGCCGAAGAGCAGCGCCTGAATGACAAGAGCGACGCTGACCGCGATGCAGGCCGCCCAGGGGCCGAGCAGGATGGCGGCGAGTACCGCGCCGACCGCGTGGCCGGTCGTGCCGCCGGGAATCGGAATGTTGAACATCATAATGACGAAGCAGAAGGCCGCGGCGATGGCCAGGAGCGGCACCTGACGTGCCTGGAGCGTCGCTTTTACCCGCCGCGAGGCGATGGTCCAGAGCGGCAGCATGAGGGCATAGCCGGCGATGCAGGTCGGCGGACCGAGATAGCCGTCGGGGATATGCACGGTCAGGTCTTGGCGCGGGTGAGGGGACGCTTCATGCCACGAATATAAATTAGGTAACACCGGCGACTCAATACCGCCGGCCGCCTGCATTCATCAAAACCGGGTCGTCAGGGAGAGCCTGACCTGGAGCGGCTCGGAGGGATGAATTTCATAGTCGTAGGCAGCCGGCTGGAGCACCCCGTGCGCATTCTTGATGCGGGACTCGTAGTAATATTCCATGTCGTTGACCTGTGCGTTGAAGATATTGAGAACGTCAAGAGTGAGCCGCACCCTGCCGTTCAGGTCGTAAGAAACCTGGCCGTTGAAGAGCGTGGAAGGCGCGGACTCGACGGTGTCGTTCCGGACAAGCGCCCGGGGGCCAAGGTACCGCATGAAGAGGCTTGCCGACCAGGGCCCGAGCCGGTGGATGGTGGCGCCGGCGGCCGCCATCGTATTTATGGCCTCGGGCACATACTGTCCAAGCGTATCTTCGTTGTCCGTGAACCGCGCGCGGGAAAGCGCCAGATCGAAGTCGAAGAGCAGCCACCTGATCGGTTGCCAGTTTTCGGTCCACTCGACGCCCATGCGACGGGTGGGCCCTGCCGGGTCGGTGGTTCCCACGTCGGCGTCCCACACCAGCTCGGAATTGAGATCCAGCAGCCACAGGGAAAGAGTGCTCTGCAATCCCTGGATTGCCTCGTTGCGTGCGCCGATCTCGACCCCTTGCGACCGCACGAGAAGCGTCACCTTGGGAAGCGAGTCTCCCGTACTCTGCTGCACGATGGCGGTGGTGCCGCGGGCATCGTTGGTATGGTAGCCCTCCCCGTAATCGGCATAGAACTCGGTTTTATCCCACGGTCCCAGGACAACCGTTGCCTTCGGCAAAAGAAGTTCGCCCGACGAAGTCCCTGAGTTCACCGTATCGTCGCAATGCACATCGGCATATACATAGACGTAACGCAATCCGACCGTCGCCCGCATCCAGGGTGTCGGCCGGCCCTCCACATCCACCCAGGGCTCGATTTTCGGTTCGGTCACCGTGTCCACGCCCCAGGATGCGAGCCTCACCCGGTCGACGGTATGGTAGAGCGCCACCGGAGAAATCAGGTCGCACCGTGCATCGAGGCCTGCCCGGAACTTTTCCGGGATTCCTGAAACCGTATCCGTCCG
The DNA here is from genome assembly GCA_964651515.1 of uncultured Fibrobacteraceae bacterium. Taxonomy (GTDB): domain Bacteria; phylum Fibrobacterota; class Chitinivibrionia; order Chitinivibrionales; family Chitinispirillaceae; genus BOG-1184. The sequence goes on along the minus strand of CAZYYB010000051.1, from coordinate 19,029 downwards.
CTGCCAGACATCCGATGTTCCATAGAACCACCGGTTGTCCTTCTGGTTCATCTGATCGCCGTTCACCGAGTCGACCAGATAGTAGGTGAAGTTTGAGAAAAGATCCATGTCGTATTTCACGGCATAGGCGGTTGCATTGAGCGTTCCGCCGGCAAGCTCGCCCTTCCATGAACTCGACAGGCTGTAGCGGTGTGAGTTGCCGCCGTCGCTCGAATCCTCGGTTCCCCAGAGGCCGACAGAGCCATCGGTAACGGCCCGCTGCGGGATATGGTTGGTGGCATTCCATTCACCGGAGTAACCCATGGCCTCTAAATTGAACATGCCTTCGCCGAGCCGGTGCGACCAGCGCAGAAGGCCGTTGTACTGGTTGTAGTCCTCCGGAACATCGAAGGGCCCGTCCTGGTGCATCGCCTCGATGCCGAGAAGGAGTGTTCCGCCGGCAAGATCGGTGGAGTGAGCGGCCAGGCCGCGCCAGTAGTTGAAGGAGCCGACCGTTGCCGTCACAAAAGGATGGGCAAGCTGATTATCATAAAACAAGCGGATCCCTCCTGCGGAGGAGAAATCGCCGTTCGATGCGTCGTAGGGTCCCTTGAAGTAGTCGGCATGATCGATGAGCTCGGGGATGAGGAAGTTGAGGTCGTCGTAGCCCTGCCCGTGGGCATGTGTGGGCAGGTTCACCGGAACGCCGTCGATCGACGTCGCGAAGTCGGTTCCATGATCGAGGTTGAAGCCGCGCAGCAAAAACTGGTTGGCCTTGCCGGCGCCGCTGTGCTGGGTGACGATGAGTCCGGGGACGACCTCCTCGACCTCACCGGTCCGCAGGATCGGACGATCCTCCAGAAGCTGGCTGGTATAGGTCCCGCTGCTGGCTTCGTTGTTCGCGGAATCCATCTTTTTCTGGTAATGCCCGATCACGACGATATTGTACGTTTGCATGGCGGCTATCATTTCCGAGGTGTCTGCCGCCCTTGTAACCGAATCGTTTGCACTCCCGGCGCCGGAACCGTGCGAAGCCTTCGCACTATCGGCAATGGCCGAATCCCTTTCAATCCGGACGGGCATGACTTGTGCTTCGGGAACTTCGGCCCGGCACAGGGCCGCAAGGAACAGGCCCGCGAGGAGTAAACGATGACCTGGAAAATCCATCTTTTCATCCGAAAGGCACGATGAACGACAACCAATCCTCACGATCATCCCCATGCTTAGAAGTAATTGTAGCACGAAAATATAATTAGTGGCACAATAAAATAGCATAAAAAAATATTTGTGCCACAGATTTCTCCGCGACCGGGGGGATTTCTTAAAGGGGAGCTCTGAAAACGGCAATTTTTCGTCATCGAGACGGGGAGAGGACAATGACAATAGGCAAATTTCGAAAAATAATGCCGTTCGCAGGGAGGTCACTCCATACTTCGCATCAACGTCAAGGAAGGGGTGAAGTTCTGCTTCTGAAAAAGGCTCCGTCTAAGCCGTCAAAATATGGTACACCTCTTCCAGACTCTTCTGCGCATCCCCGAAGAACATCCGCGTATTCTCCATATAGAAGAGCGGATTGTCGACCCCCGCATACCCGGTTGCCATGGATCGCTTCATCACGACGGCAATTTTACTGTTCCAGCATTTGAGCACCGGCATGCCGGCGATCGGGCTGTTTGGATCGCTTATGGCGGCCGGATTCACGATATCGTTGGCGCCGATGACGAGCGCCACGTCCACCTTCGGGAAGTCGTCGTTGATTTCGTCCATTTCGAACACGATGTCGTAGGGGACATTCGCCTCGGCGAGGAGGACGTTCATGTGTCCGGGCATGCGCCCCGCGACCGGATGGATGCCGAACCGCACGGACTTCCCCTTTTCGCGCAGGGTTTTCGTGATCGCCGCAACGGTATGCTGCGCATGGGCGACCGCCATGCCGTAGCCCGGGATGATCACGATGTCCCTCGCGTGGCCGAGAAGGTCGGCCACCTCGTCGGGCTTGACGGTAACGACTTCGCCGTGGGACGCCGCCGCTGCCGCCGGGTGCGAGCCGCCGGTACCGAATCCGCCCGCGATGACCGCGAGAAAATTGCGGTTCATGGCGCGGCACATGATGTAGCTCAGGATCGCGCCGGATGATCCGACCAGGGCGCCGGTGACGATGAGCAGGTCGTTATTGAGCATGAACCCGGTGGCTGCCGCGGCCCACCCCGAATAGCTGTTGAGCATGGAAACCACGACCGGCATGTCCGCGCCGCCGATGGCCATGACCAGGTGAATGCCGAAGAGGAGCGCCAATCCGGTCATGATGCAGAGGGCGATCGTTCCGCCCGGCATGCCCGGAAGGGGAGGGAGGCTCATCGCGATCGGGCCAAGGCTTGTTGCCGGGTTGTGGGCCAGCACGAACACCGTTGCGGCCCCGATCGCAAAAACGACGAGCAGTAGATTGAGCACATGGCGAAAAGGCAAGGTCATCGGCTTCCCGCTGATCCGCGCCGACAGTTTGCCGAAGGCGATCACCGAACCGGTGCAGGTGACCGAGCCGATGAAGATGCCGATGCAGGTTTCCAGGTCATGGATCACGAGCGTGGAACCGGCGTAGTGCGCGAGCGTTCCGGGATCGAGGTAGTTCGCGAACCCGATGAGCGTCGCCGCGCACCCGACGAGGCTGTGGAGAATGGCGATGAGCTCCGGCATCTGGGTCATGCGCACGCGAAGCGCGAGCAGCAGGCCGATGGTCCCGCCGGTCCCGATGCCGGCCGCGAGCACCCCGTAGTGGCTCGATATGGCGGTCAGCACGGCGGCGAGCACGGCAATGGTCATGCCCATGATGCCGAATAGATTGCCCCGTCTCGCCTTTTCCGGGTGGGAGAGGCCGTTCAGGGCAAGGATGAACAGCATGGTCGCGCCGAGGTAGGCGCAGGTGACGATTCCCTGGATCTGGCTGGTCGTAACATCCCCCTATTTACGGAACATTTTAAGCATGCGCCAGGTGACTGAAAAGCCGCCCGTAATGTTGATGAACGTTATCGTGACCGCGATCGCCGCCAGGACCCATACCAGCCGGACCGGCGTCGATAGCTGGATGAGCGCACCGATGATGATGATGGACGATATGGCGTTGGTGACGCTCATGAGCGGGGTGTGGAGCGCAGGCGTGACATTCCAGACCACCTGGTGCCCGACGAAGATGGCCAGAACGAATACCGTCAGGTGCATGAGGAAGGCCGAGGGCGCCGCATACCCGATCCCGAAGAGCGCCGCCGCGATGACCGCCATGACCATCGCCAGCCAGACCTGGCTCTTGCGGGCAGTGACGACGGGTTTTTCCCCGCCGAGCGGCGCCGGGGCGGCGGCCGGTTTCGCCGGGGGTGTAAGAGTCAGGGTCGGTGCGGGCGGCGGCCAGGTGATGACGCCGCTGTTTACCACGGTAACGCCGCGGATCACCGCGTCGTCCATGTTCAGGTTGACGACGCCGTCCGTGTGCGGGGTGAGATCGGTGAGCAGGTGGCGCAGGTTTGTCGCGTAGAGGGCGCTCGACTGCGGCGCGAGACGGCTCGGCAGATCGGTGTACCCGATAATGGTCACCCCGTGTCTGAGGACAACCTTTCCCGGCTCGGTCAGCTCGCAGTTACCCCCCTGCTCCGAGGCGAGGTCGACGATAACGCTGCCTATGCGCATCTTCTCGACCATATCGGCGAGGATGAGCTTCGGGGCGGGCTTCCCCGGGACCAGCGCCGTCGTAACGATGATATCGACCTCCTCCGCCTGCTGCCGGAAAAGGGCCATTTCGGCGGCAATGTACTCGGGGCTCATGGTTTTCGCGTAACCGCCCTGTCCGGCACCCTCTTCTTTCAGGGCGACTTCGATGAACTCCGCGCCCAGACTCTGCACCTGCTCCCTGACCTCTGCGCGGGTATCGAAGGCACGGACGACCGCACCCATGCTTTTTGCCGTCCCGATGGCGGCGAGCCCGGCGACCCCGGCGCCGATGACGAGCACCTTGCAGGGCGGCACGTTGCCGGCGGCGGTAATCTGGCCGGTGAAAAAGCGGCCGAAGCGGTCGGCGGCCTCGACGACCGCCCGGTATCCGGCAACATTGGACATCGAGGAGAGCGCATCGCACTTTTGGGCGCGCGAGATGCGCGGCACGCTGTCCATGGCGAGTACCGTGGCTTTCCGGGCGGCAAGGCGGTCCAGGAGCTCCCTGTTCTGTGCGGGCCAGATGAAGCCGATGAGCAGTTGACCCGGTCGCAGGAGAGAAGCTTCGGCAACGGTCGGCGGACGCACCTTCATGACGATATCGCACGACGTCCACAACGCTTCGGCCGAAGGGACCACCTCCACGCCCGCGCCGGCATACGATTCATCGGGGAAGCCCGCTTCGAAACCGGCACCCGACTCGATGGCGAGCGTGTACCCGAGCTTTCGGAACTGCCCGGCGGTCTCCGGGGTCAAGGCGACCCGGCGCTCGCCCGCATAGATCTCTTTCGGCACACCGATTTTCACCCCTCGCCTCCCTCTTTTGCCCGGCAGGCCGGGCAGATCCCGTAAAGCACCATCTTGTGACGAAGGAGCAGAAATCCGAGCTTTCCGGCGACCGCCTCCTGCTCCGTCTCGATACCGTCGCTGCTGATTTCCAAAAATATGCCGCATCGGACACAGACGATATGATCGTGATGCTCGTGACCATAGTCGTGCTCGTACCGCATGGTGCCGTCGCCGAACTCGATGGCGCGGGCGATGCCCGCCTCGGTAATGAGTTTCAACGTCCGGTAGACCGTGGCGATGCCGATCTTCGGGTTTTTTTTATGAACCAGTTCGACCAGCTGGTTTGCCGATATATGATATTCACATTTGAGAAATACATCCAGCACTTCGTTCCGCCGCATACTTCGCCGGATCCCTTTACCGCTTAAAAAGTCGCTGAAATGCTGCTGGGCATCCACCGCCGTATCCTCAGGGTTAAACGATAATGATTATCAGTATCCAAAATATATCGCCCCGCCCCGCTTTGCACAACTGTCTCGCCGGGGCGAACCCGGCGGAACCCCTGTCGGGAATTTTGTCCGGAATTATTTTTGTTCAGCATCGGTCGCTACTGCAAGCGGCGGTGCAAACCCATGATTTTCATGAAAAGGCCGGGCTGAGGCCCCTCACCATACCATGCGGAGGAAGCTTATGATGCGCCGTGGTTTATTATCGATCGTTGCCGTTGCGTTATGCGCCGGAACCCTGTTCGCCGGTGCTAAAATCGAATTCGATACGAAGGCCTACCAGTGCGGGAACGTTGCGGAAGGAAAAATCAATAAGCTGGAGGCGGTATTCAACATTAAAAATACCGGGGATGCGCCGCTGGTCCTCAAGGAGGTGCGGCCGGGGTGCGGCTGCACCGTGGTCAAGTGGGATTCAACGGTGAAGCCCGGCAAATCCGCGAAAATCCAGGCTTCGGTCAATATCAAGGGGTACCGCCCCGGGGCGATCACCAAGTACGTTACCGTCACCTCGAATGCTGTCAACGACCCGGTGGTCCGCGTTACCATCCAGGCCACGGTTCAGAGCATCATCGAAGCGTCCCCGACCTACCTTACGTTCAAGAAAAACGATGTGGAAAAGGTCAAAACGCTCACCTTCGCCTCGCAGAAGAAGGACCTGAAGGTCAAGGAGGTCGTGTATGAGCCGAACCGATATTCCCTCCCCGGACCCGCCGCGCAGGTAGAGGAAAAACTCAAAAAGCTCAAGCAGGCGCTTCAGTTTACCTGGGAAAAAACCGACTCCGTCCGTCCCGACGGCTATCATGTTTTCAAGGTGAGTTTTTCACGACCGAAATTCGACTCGACGGGGAACGGGGACCTTATCTTTACAACGAACCATCCGGATGAACCCGAGGTAAAGATACCGGTGAATCTGGCCCCGTAATAAATTCAAACCAGCCGGATACCACGTCAAATCGCCGCCCCGGCGCGCGGGGGAGATCAATCCTCCTCCGCCGCCACGCCGACGCTCACCTGGCGCACCCCGACGAGCGATTTTATCGAGAACGCTAATTTTTCGACCATGGCCGCCTTGCCCCGCACCGCGATGATCTCCAGGCAGAGCTTGTGGCTCAGGTGGACGTGCTGCGTCGATATGATGAGCTCCTGGAAGTCGTGCTGCAGGTCGAGCAGCGTATTCACGAGCTCGCGCTTGTGATGGTCGTAGGTCATGACGATGGCCCCGGCGATGATGCCGCCATCGACGATCTTCTTCCGGGTCAGCTCTTCGCGGATGAGGTCGCGGATCGCCTCCGAACGGTTGCGGTAGTTGCGCGAGGCGATGTGACGGTCGAAAGATTCGATGAGGGACTGTTCGAGCGATACGCCGAAACGGTAGAGGCCGGACATAGGCAGGTTCCTTTCGCTCCCTTGGAGGTGAGTAGGTAATAAAATACAAAATTCCTCGAAAGAACCAATGTCGGATGATCGAGGTCGCTCCCTTACTTTTACCTTTTCCCTCTCCCGTCTTTATATTTTTTCCCTCTCCAACCTCCTTGCCCCCCGGTCCATGGCGTTTATTACCACCACTCCCATCGTGACGATGGCACGGCATGCACCCGACCATGCGCTCCCGGCGCCGTCGGCTCTGCACCAGGCGGCGAGCGCCGCGATAGTTTGCAGGCGCTCGTCGCGGGCGCGAAACGTCTCGTCATCGGCGTCCGCCGCTTCGCCCGACTCTATATGAGAAATCGCATACTATCCTCCTTGAACAGGGTGGTAGAAAGAAAGGAGCACGGGCTGGAAAACAGCAAAAGGTATACCACCGGCACGAATGAAGAATCGGGGAAATAAAAAAATGCAGGAGACCCACGGGGCGCCTCCTGCATTACGAATCGCGGAACTCAGTTCCGGGATGAGGTGACCGGGATTCCCGGGTGTTTTAAGGCTCCCTCGACAATTTCCGCTCCTTTTTCGATCAGGTGCGCCGCATGGTCAAATGCCTCGCTGATCTCTTCGTGCACCTTCCAGGAGAATGCATTGTCGGTCATTTCGCGCAGCGACTGAGCGGTCGATTCCACACCCTCATGGATGAACCTTTCCGTTTCTCGCTCAATTTCCGCTGCCCGTCGCCGAAGGGGTTTGTTGAAGATGAACTCCGCTGCGATGATCGATGCCAACACGCAGCTGAAAGCGACATAGTACAGTGAGTATTTCATACCGTCCTCCCTGAGTTGGTTTCATCACTTTCACATTAATAGGGCACGACGCAAGCTGCATCCTCACCCACCTTAACCAATCAACGCTCACGCCGCGCCCTTATCCCTTCTCTTATTCCACCCCGCCTCATAAAGAGTACGGACAAGCGGTGACAAATAAGTGCGACCCCGGGACAGTTGCCTCGGGTCACCGGTTATTTGATCTTTTCTGAAATTTAAATTCTTCCGGATGGCCGAGCCGGGTCACCCGCGCGTGGTAGGAGTGCTTTTTGTAGAGCGTAACGCGCTACGTCTCTACATGATTTTTCTACCTGTTATTTCAATTGTTTCAGCGTACTCGCCGCCGTAAACGCTACGCTCTCGTTCCTGTCTCCGGCGAATTTTTCCAGGAGCGTCTCCGCCCGCCGGTCGTGCATCTTTCCCGCCGCAATACACCCTTCGATGACCGTTTCGGGGTCGTGGGTCGTGGACAGGACCTCGAACACCGCATCGGCGGCGTTCTGAGAGCCGATATCCCCGAGGAGCCCGACCGCCTGGGCATGTACCGAGGCGTCGCACGATTTGTCGAGCGCAATCGCCTGAAGGTCGGGGACGGCGAGGTCGCCCAGGTCGGTGATCTCTTTCTTAATGATCCAGACCTGCGAGACATCGAAATTCGGCTGGCTGTAAAGCGCCGCAAGCATGGTCAGGTTTTCGAGGATGCCGTTCTTGTATCGCGCGAGGGTGATGGAACCGCGCAGGCTGTCGATCATCCTGCCGGATTGCGCCAGGCCGCGCCGCAGGCTGTCGCTCACCCGTTCGAGGGCCGCGATCCGTTTGCCCTGCTCGTTACAGCGCGCTCCCAGGAGTGCCGGAGACGGGGCGGCGGGACGTTTCTGCGCAACGCCGTGGAACCGGAGGCCGACCCACACTCCCGGCTGGACCGTCCCGCCCCGTGCCGGAGAAAAAAACGACACGTTGAGGGTGCCCGCGCCGTTCATAACCATGGCGTTCATGTCGACCGCACCGAGGGAGAGTTCCGCCCGATCGCCGAAGAGCCACGCATTTGCAAAAAGTGACGGTTGCAACGCCCGGTCGATGCGGCGTGTTTCGAGCGAGAGGGTGGCGTGGTTGCCGATACTCTTTTCGATCCCGAAAAACGGGGTCGCCTGCGCCTGCGGCACCTCGGGCATGGCCTCGAACCCTCCGCAGAGGCGAATGCCGAGAAGCGGGACGTTCTTACCCAATGCGATAAAGGCGTCGCTCTTCCAGGCGGCGGAATCGTATTTGAAAAGGAAGTTGTCGCTATTGTTGAATACGTTGCTGAAACCGACCGCTATCGAAGGCAGGTACCACGACCGCTCGTGCAGTACCGAGGCCGTGAGACCGAGCGTGAAGCCGCCCGCGTACCCAAGGTCAATATCGGCAAAATCGCTCAGGCCCAGACGCGCGTCGACTTCCCCTCTGCCGAAGGTGCCTTCGGTCCGGTTGCCGGTGAAAAACGAGCTCTGCCCGCCGTCGATACCCCCCTGTGGAAGCATGGCGACGTCGGGAATAAGGTGCATGATCCCCTCTTCACCCCGGCCCTTGGCCGGCAAAGCGAGCAGCATCAGGCACAGTATGCGGATCAAATCCCGGAAAAAGGCATGCATGGACGCCACCGCACCCCGGTATGGTTGAGGCCGGATCGAATAGCGATCGGATACACGGCCGGTGCTCTAATTATACCGTACTTTCTGGAGTTTGTCACGAATGTCGCTACGGCGGCGAGGCCATAACATCGGGCGGGCACAATAATGCTATGAACATAGTTGCCCCCACCCCCCCTTTGGTAAGGCGGGGCGGGGGTTCACGTTGCGGACACCGGTAGAAAGCTATGCTTTATTCTTTACAGGGAATTCCCCGGCGACTCCTCTTCGGCGTCCTGATCCTCCGCATCGTCGCCGGCGGCCGAGGCGGCCTCGTCCCGTGGAAGATCGCCGGATTCGGCCACGTCGGCAGAGGCATTCTGGATCGTCGCCTCGCCCCCGGTTTCGGCGCCGGGAATTACCTCGGGAGCCGGCAGCCGATCGCGTATCTCTTTCAACAGCTTGATAATCAAGTCATTCTGACGTACCAGTTTTTCGCTGTAGTTCACCGGTTCGCGGCGAAAACGGTCGACCTTCTTATGCGGGTGCTGCTGTCCTGCGGCATAGGGCGCGCTGCCGCCCTTATTGTAACCGTAGGAAGGGCTTTGACCGTAACGGTTTTCGCCCTGGCCGTAGCGGTTCTCCTGTGAACCGAAACGATTCTCCTGGAATTTGGAGGGGTAGGGGCGTCGTCCCTGCTGGTAGGGAGCGCCGCGAGGGGCGTCTTCATTATTCATCATCTAGAGGAACTCCTTTCTCTCCGAAGAGAGAGTAGGGGGTGGTTATAGGGATAGTCGAAAGTAATACGCAGGTTCCTGCATGGTCATGCCGGAGAACAGGCAGGTTGATCGGCTGCGCTATAGTTATTGAAAAAAGGTCGGAAAATCATCCGGAGTGTCCCACAGCCTGGTCGCGACCTCTCTAAGCGGTCGGTTCGATTTAATGGGCGTAGATTTTAGATGTTGCGCCAAACCTGCACCGCAGGTGCGCCGTATCGAAGTGCTCCCGGCATTCGTTCCCGCCGGGCCCTTTTGAGTGTCCAACCGTTTTATGCGGGGTGAAAATCTGCGAAATCGGTTCGCCCACCCTCCGCCATAATAATACTATTCTCCTGCTCCGGGTTCAACTAGTGACTCTCGCGGTCGCCCGATGCGGACGGTTTACCCGCAATACTGCCCGGCGAGACGTTCGGCAACCGCTTCGGGATATTCTTCGGCGAAGAGGCATGCATCGCCGTTATGAGCCTTGAACCAGGTGACCTGCCGCTTTGCATAGCGGCGGGTGTTCATTTTTATGCGGTCGGCCGCAGCGCTGAGGGAGCACTCTCCCCGCAGAACGGGAAAAAGCTCCGCATAGCCGAGACCGCGCATGCCCGGCGCCGATTCGTCGAAGCCGGATCGCCGCAATTCGAGGAACTCCTCCCAGAGTCCGCCGCGGAGCATCCCATCGGTCCGGTTGTTGATTCTATCGTAAAGCACCGCCCGCGGCGGCATCATGACCGCGATCCTGAACTCGATATCTTCCGGCGGCGCGCCTTCATGCCGGAGACTCGATATCTTCGTCCCGGTCTGGAGATAAACCGCCAGGGCGCGAACGATCCGGTGCACGTCGTTGCAATGGATCGCACGGGCCGCCTCGGGATCCCGTGCGCTCAGCTCCCGGTGCAGGACCGCGCTCCCCTCAAGGGCGGCGCGGCGCATGAGCGATGCGCGGATGAGCGGGTCGGAGTCCACCCGCGGGCCGATTCCGCGCCGCAGGCTCTCGAAATAGAGGCCGGTTCCGCCGACGACAAGCGGCAGGCGTCCCTCGCGGGCGCAGGCGCGAATCGCGGCAAGCGCATCGTCGACGAACGCGGAGATCGAATAGCCCTCCGAAGGGTCGCGGATATCGATCAGCCGGTGGGGAACACGCGCACGGTCGGCGACGGATGGCTTGGCGGTCCCGATATTCATGAACCGATAGATCTGTCTCGAATCGCAGGAGACAATGTCGCAGGGGAGCATACCCGCCAGGATCATGGCCGCCGCCGACTTTCCGGAGGCGGTAGGGCCCAGGAGTACGCCGACGGTGATACGGGCGTTATCGCCTGCCATGGGGCTTATCCGTCCTTCCCGCTTGCAGGGGTCGGGGGTAACTGGTATTTTTATTCACGCTCATGCCGCCCTCCCGTCGTCGCCCAACCACTTCGCGCCATCGCCGGTTTATTCCGATCCTCCTGCTTTTTGTCATCGGCATCGTCGTCGCGTTTTTCTTTGCCTCCGGCAACTACCGGAAGGCCGGCAAAGCACTCGCCGGACGGGTGCATCCCCAAAAAAAATCCTCGGCGACGGAAAATGCGGCCGCTATTCTGGAAGATACAATACGTAGCCGGCTTCACCGGCTCGAAGTTCCCGATTCGCTGGTCGCCCGCACGTTTTTTTCCTCGGAAAAGCTTTTCAAAATCCGCGCGGCGATTCCGCGGGGAGAGCCCATGGCAACCGTGCTGGCGGGTCTTTCCGGGGATATCTCCGGCACCGCGTACCGGGTGGACGATTGCGCGTGCGAGCCGGACGAACGCCGGTGCGATATACGTTTTGTCAGTTCGATACCCGGTGGGCCGATGGTGATACTGACCGTCACCCGCGCCCCGCAATTTTTAAGCTCGGCGGCGGAAATGGCCATCGTCATTACCGATATCGGCTCCGTGTCCGACGACATCGGCGGCGACCTGCTCGCCCTTCCGGCACCATTGACGATAGCTCTTACGCCGACGCCGGCCGCAAAGGCGCGCGCGAAGCGGATTGCCGGGGAAGCGAATAAAGAGGTGCTCCTGCTTCTGCCCATGGAACCGGTGAAACGGTCGCACGACGACCTGCACAAGCTCAGCCTCATGCTTCACTATCCCGACGATAAACTCCGCTCACTCATCCACGGCTCGATGGTGATGGTTCCCCGCTTCGCCGGGTTCGGCAATTTCGGCGGTTCTCGCACGCTCGAAGATTCGCGCGTCATGACCATCGTGCTCTCCGAAATGAAAAAACGGCACGCTTACTTCCTCGAACGGGCGGCGACGCGCAAGAGTGTGGCCGCCGCGCTCTGCGAATCGCTCGCCATGCCCTGCGCAACCGTGCAGGGAGTCATCGACAGCGGCGACGAAGCGGCCGAGCGTGCGCAGATCGTTCACTATGCCCTGGAGGCGCGGAAGCGCGGGAAAATCATCGTCGCGGCAAAAGCCTCGGACGAACTTCTGGGTGCGCTCCGGGACGAGATCCCCCTGTTCGAACATAACGGCATAAAGCTCGAACCCGTTTCACGACTGTTAGACACGACCGGAGAATCCCGGTAAGAGAAGGAGTGAATCCCATGGCAACTCTCGGTCTCAATATCGACCATATCGCCACCATCCGCCAGGCGCGCGGCGGCAACGAACCCGACCCTGTCGCGGCGGCGCTCCTGGGAGAGCTCGCCGGTGCCCTCGGCATCACGGCTCACCTGCGCGAGGATCGTCGGCACATGCAGGATCGCGACATCCGGCTCCTCAAGCAGGTCGTCACCACCCACCTCAACCTCGAAATGGCCTGTACCGCCGAAATGGTCGCCATTGCGCTTGAAATAGTTCCCGGGATGGTCACGCTGGTACCTGAAAAACGCGAGGAGAGGACGACCGAAGGCGGACTCGCCGTGCGGGAACGGGAGAGGGAGCTGGCGCCGTTTATCGAAAAGCTCCGCGCGCGCACCATCCCGGTCAGCACCTTCATCGCACCGGCCATCGAACAGGTAGAGGCCTCGGCGCGCGTCGGCGCGACGCATGTCGAACTTCACACCGGCTATTATTCGAATGTCGAAACCGAAGAGGCGATGGCCCGTGAACTTGTGACGCTGCGTGAGGCTGCGCGCGCGGCCGCCAAGCTCGGCCTGCGCGTCAATGCCGGCCACGGCCTCAACTACCGCAACGCCGGGCAGGTCGCCCGGATCGAAAACATCGAAGAGCTGAATATCGGCCATTCGATCATCGGCCGGGCGGCGCTTGTCGGCATCGACCGGGCCGTCCGCGATATGGTCGCCCTCATCGCCTGCGGGGAGTGAGCCGGATCCGTCCGGCACCCTCCCCGGCAGGAATCCGGGTCTCGGCCGTGAAACGCTCTTGTGTAAAGCGTTCCCGCAAATCATGCAATAATTACGGGCATATCGGGCTATTTCTGTAAACATGCGTTTCCGGCCGGTGCCTCGCCTGCGGTAAATTGACTTTCCCGTGAAAAAATTGTTGCCGTTCCTCATTGCCCGAATACATTTTATAAAAGATTTATCCCTTTACTATCACCCCATTACCCTAAAAGGGGATTTCCCTATGCCCAGACTCAGCAAGAGCGAATTAATTTCCCTCCAGAAGAAGTTGAGAACCGATCAGGCGATCGGTGAGAAGTTCGGGATTACCCGCCAGGCCATCCACCAGCTCCGCAAGAAGTACGGCCTCGAATCGAGCTATGCCGACAACCCGGAAAGGAATGCAAAAATTATCGCCCTCTACAACAAGGGCGCATCGGGGCTCGCCATTGCCAAGAAAACCGGTCTTTCCATCTCCCAGACCTACCGCATCATCAAAGAGGCTTCCGGCGCGCCGAAAAAGAAGCCCTCGAAGAAGGCGAAGAAATAACCACGGTCCACATTATTTTTTTTCAGATTCGCAAAAATTATAGTACTATAAAGAGCCGCTTCCCCGAGGCGGCTTTTTTTATTCGATGCGCCCGAACGGCCGCCGTGTCTCACCCCGTTTCTGTGCGGTGCAGGTAAGGAAATCATGGCGGAAAACCTGAATCTCGTCATCACCCTCTTTTCCACGCTCTGCGCGGCTCTGGTGCTCGGCTGGGTCATGCACCGCCTCAGGCTCTCCCCGATACTCGGCTACCTGCTTGCCGGTATCGTCGTCGGACCCCACACCCCCGGATTCAACGCCGATCGGGAGATCGCGCACTCTCTGGCCGATGTCGGCGTCATCCTCCTCATGTTCGGCGTCGGGCTCAACTTCCATTTCAGGCAGCTGCTCTCGGTCTGGCGGATTGCGCTGCCGGGAGCCGTCGTGCAGAGCGGCATCACCACGCTGGTCGCCGCCGGCATCGCGCGCCTCCTCGGCTGGAACCTCGCGACCGGCGTCATTTTCGGGCTCAGCCTCTCGGTGGCAAGCACGGTGGTGCTCTCCCGCGTCCTCGCCGAATCCGGGGAACTTGCCACCCGGCAGGGGCGGGTCGTCGTCGGGTGGCTCGTGGTGGAGGACCTGCTGACCGTCGCGGTGCTCGTCCTGATCCCGGCGCTCCTGAGCCGCGCGGAGACGCCGGTCGCGTCCGTCGCGCTGGCGCTTTTGAAAATAGGCCTCCTCATGGTATTCACCCTCCTGGTCGGCGGCAAGGTCATCCCCCGGGTACTCAAGGCCGTGGCAGAAACCCGGTCGCAGGAGCTCTTCACCCTGACGATCCTCGTTCTTGCGCTCGGCATCGCGGTGGGGTCGGCGGAGCTGTTCGGGGTGTCCATCGCGCTTGGAGCGTTTCTGGCCGGCATGGTCGTCGGCCGCTCCGAGTTCAGCCTGCGGGCCGCCACCGAGGCGCTGCCGCTGCGGGACGCCTTCGCGGTCCTCTTCTTCGTCTCCATCGGCATGCTCCTCGATCCGGGAAAAATTCTCGATCACCCGGCTTCCCTGGCCGTGGCGCTCGGCTGTATCCTTTTGTGTAAACCGATCGCCGCATTCGCCATCGCCCTCGTCCTGCGCCACCCGCTTCGCGTCACCGTCACCGCGGCGCTGGCCCTCGCTCAGATCGGCGAATTTTCGTTCATCCTCGCCGCGCTGGCCGAGCGCCTGGGACTCGTCGACGGTTCAATGGTCGACTGTATCATCACCGCCTCCATCGTCTCCATAGCCGTCAACCCTCTGCTGTTCCGGTTTCGAGCGCCGCTCGAAACATGGCTGTCCGGGAACCGCCTCCTCTTCCGATGGATCTCTTCGAGGGCGGCGAAACCGTCCTCCTCCGAGGAGTCCGCCCTTTCCGGTTCGCCCGGCCACGCGGTCATCGTCGGCTACGGTCCGGTCGGCAGGACGGTGGCCGACCTGCTCACGAGAAACGGCGTATCGGTCACCGTCATCGAGATGAACCTCGATACCGTTCATGCGCTCCGGAAGCGGGGGATTCCGGCAATCTACGGCGACGCCTCCCACAGGCCGGTGATCGAGGCGACCGGCATCGAGCGCGCGGCGAGTTTCATCGTGACCGCGCCGGGCAGGGAGGCGGCGGAGGCGATCAGGCTGGTGCGGGAGAGCGGCGGCGCGGTGCGGATCCTGGCGCGCGCCGCCTATGTGCAGGAGAAATCGGCCCTCAGGAAGGCGGGCGCGGACCATGTTTTCACCGGGGAGGAGGAGGTTGCTCTGGCCATGGCCGACTACGTCCTCCGCGATCTCGGCGCGACACCGGAGCAGATCGAGGGCGAGCGGGAACGGCTGCGGGCGACGACCGTGGAGGAGACTGCGGGCCGGAATTGAATCCGACGCATGAATTCATCTATTTTATGATGTTTTGTTGATCCCGGAAAATTCACACCTTACAAAAACTATAGAGGAGTCATCCATGGCACGTTCGATGGTACCGCACGACGGTAACTCGGCAGTGGCGCATGTCGCCCATGCCGTTAATGAGGTCATTGCAATTTACCCGATCACGCCCTCATCCCCGATGGGTGAGATTTCCGACGAAAAGAGCGCGGCCGGGGAGAAAAACATCTGGGGAACCGTTCCTCTGGTTGCCGAGCTCCAGTCCGAAGGCGGCGCCTCCGGAGCGGTGCACGGCGCACTGGCGAGCGGCGCGCTCACCACGACCTTCACCGCCTCGCAGGGTCTGCTGCTCATGATACCGAACATGTTCAAGATCGCCGGGGAGCTCACCCCGACCGTGTTCCATGTCTCGGCCCGTTCCCTCGCCTGCCAGGGGCTTTCGATCTTCGGCGACCACAGCGACGTCATGGCGGTCCGGCAGACCGGTTTCGCCCTCATCGCCTCGGCATCGGTCCAGGAAGCGATGGACATGGCGCTCATTTCGCACGGCGCCACGCTTGCCGCGCGGATTCCCTTTGTCCATTTCTTCGACGGTTTCCGCACCTCGCACGAGATCCAGAAGATCGAGGAACTTACCCGTGACGACATGAGCGCCATGATCGACACCAATCTGGTTCACGAGCACCGTCAGCGCTCCATGTCGCCCGATCACCCCTCCATCAGGGGCACCGCCCAGAATCCGGACGTCTACTTCCAGGGTCGCGAAACGGTCAATCCCTTCTATACCAAGTGCCCGGCCATCGTCCAGGAGTACATGGACAATTTCGCGAAGATTACCGGCCGTCGGTATAACCTGTTCGACTACGTCGGCGCCCCGGATGCCGATAAGGTGATCATCCTCATGGGATCGGGCTGCGACACGGTCCACGAAACCGTGGAGTACCTCAACGCGAAGGGCGCGAAGCTCGGCGTCATCAAGGTCCGCCTCTACCGGCCGTTCGACGCACGTGCCTTTGTTAAGGCGATCCCGACAAGCGTTACGAAGATCGCGGTCCTCGACCGCACCAAGGAACCGGGCTCCCTCGGCGAACCGCTTTACGAAGATGTGCGTACGGCGATCGGCGAAGAGATGCAGAAGCGGGAGACCCATTTTGCGGCCTATCCGGTCATCATCGGCGGCCGCTACGGCCTGGGATCCTACGAATTCACTCCCGCAATGGTCAAGGCGGTCTACGACGAACTCGACAAGCCCGCGCCGAAGAACCATTTCGTGATCGGGATCAACGACGATGTGGGCGGCACGTCGCTCTCCTTCGACCGCTCGTTCTCGGTCGAGCACGACGACGTCTTCCGGGCGCTCTTCTACGGCCTGGGCTCGGACGGCACGGTGAGCGCCAACAAGAACAGCATCAAGATCATCTCCAGCGACACGGACAACCAGACCCAGGGGTACTTTGTCTACGACTCGAAGAAGGCCGGGACCATCACGGTTTCCCACCTGCGCTTCGGCAAGAAGACGATCCGCCGCCCCTACCTCATCACCCGGGCGAATTTCCTCGCCTGCCATAACTTCTCCTTCATCGAGAAGTACAACATGCTCGATAATCTGGAGGACGGCGGCACGTTCCTGCTCACCTCGGAGTTCGGCAAGGACGACGTCTGGGCGAAACTGCCGGGCAGGGTGCAGAAGCAGATCATCGACAAAAAGCTGAAGTTCTATGTCGTCGATGCGATCGGCATCGCCCAGAACATCGGGCTGGGTCCCCGCATCAACACGATCATGCAGACCGCCTTCTTCAAGATCTCCCGAATCATCGATGAAAAACTTGCGATCGACTCGATCAAATACGCGATCAAGAAGACCTACGGCAAGAAGGGCGATGCCATCGTGGCGAAGAATATCGCCTCGATCGAGCAGGGTCTCGAAGGCATCCAGGAAGTGACGGTTCCCGCGGCGCCGACCAACCCGATCGTGCCGATCAAGGCCGTACCGGACGATGCGCCCAAGTTCGTCAAGAACGTGACCGCCGCGATCCTCCGCCAGGAGGGCGATCAGGTGCCGGTTTCCAGGATGCCGATCGACGGCGTCTGGCCCTCGGGTACCACGCAGTACGAGAAGCGCAACATCGCGGTCACGATTCCGGTCTGGAATCCCGCGACCTGCATCCAGTGCCACCGCTGCTCGCTCATCTGTCCGCACGCGGTGATCAGGCCCAAAGCGTACGATGCCGCCTGCCTGAACGACGCGCCGGCCACCTTCAAGTTCACCGAGGCGAAAGGCAAGGAGCTCGCCGGCCTCAAGTACACGCTGCAGGTCGCGCCCGAGGACTGCACCGGATGCGGCGTCTGCGTCCAGTACTGCCCGGCGCGGGAAAAGGGCGCGATCACCATGCATCCGCAAACCCCGCTGCGCGAGGAAGAGGCGAAAAACTGGTCGTTCTTCATGAGTATTCCGGACACCTCGTCGAAGTTTTTCAATCCCGTCACGGTCAAGGGAAGCCAGTTCATCCGCCCGCTCTTCGAATTCAGCGGCGCCTGCGCCGGCTGCGGCGAAACGCCTTACGTCAAGTTGCTCTCCCAGCTCTTCGGCGACCGCGCGCTCATCGCCAACGCAACGGGCTGCTCGTCGATCTACGGCGGCAACCTGCCCACGACCCCCTATACCACGCGCGCCGACGGACGCGGTCCGGCATGGAACAACTCGCTCTTCGAGGACAATGCCGAGCTCGCTTTCGGTATGCGCCTGACGGTCGATAAATTCACCGAATACGCGAACGAGCTCGTCGCACGCATCGCCGCCGACGGCACCTGCGGCGAGGAACTGAAAAAGCTTCTGGGCGAGATCGTCGCCGGCGACCAGTCGACCATCGACGCGATCGAGGCGCAGCGCCGCAAGATCGACCTCGCGAAGGCCGAACTCGCAAAATGTACGAGCACCCCGTGCCGGGAGCTCGCGACGGTCATCGACTATCTGGTTAAGAAGTCGGTCTGGGCGGTCGGCGGCGACGGCTGGGCGTACGACATCGGCTACGGCGGGCTCGACCACGTTCTCGCATCGGGTAAAAACGTGAACGTCCTCGTTCTCGACACCGAGGTGTATTCGAACACCGGCGGGCAGGCTTCCAAATCCACCCCCATGGGCGCGGTGGCCAAGTTCGCGGCGGGCGGCAAGCCGACGGTCAAGAAGGACATGGGCATGATCGCCATGAGTTACGGGTATGTGTACGTCGCCAAGGTCGCGCTCGGCGCGAACAACGCGCAGACGGTCAAGGCGTTCATCGAAGCCGAACAGTACAACGGTCCCTCGCTTATTCTCTGCTACTCGCACTGCATAAATCAGGGATACGATATGCTCATCGGCAACGA
Source organism: uncultured Fibrobacteraceae bacterium (assembly GCA_964651515.1). GTDB lineage: Bacteria > Fibrobacterota > Chitinivibrionia > Chitinivibrionales > Chitinispirillaceae > BOG-1184. The sequence goes on along the minus strand of CAZYYB010000051.1, from coordinate 374 downwards.
TCAGCAGAAGAAAGCCGTCGATTCGGGTCACTGGCCGCTCTACCGGTACAATCCGGATCTGGCGACCGCGGGCAAGAATCCGCTCCAGCTCGACTCGAAGGACCCGACCCTGCCGCTTGGCGATTACGTATACGCCGAGAACCGCTACAAGATGCTCCAGCGGTCGAACCCGGAACTTTCGAAGCAGCTTGTCGAGTACGCGTCGAAGGTGAACCTGATCCGGTATCAGGCGCTGAAGTCGCTGGCGGAGAATGCGTCGTAATAAGGAAGACTCTGCTCGATGATGCCGGTAGGGGAACCTTGCTTCTACCATCAAATGCCGGTGGGGGAACCTTGCTTCTACCATCAAATGCCGGTGGGGGAACCAGTTCCTG
>CAZYYB010000050.1:0-22499 GCA_964651515.1 uncultured Fibrobacteraceae bacterium | reverse complement strand
CGGGAGTTTAAAGGGCCCCGTCGCCGGAGAGCGGCGGGGCCCTTTTTAATCTCTTGGGTCTAATTCCCCGAAGCTCTGCTTCGGGGTAGTTCATCGGCTTTCCGGGAGCCCCGGCAGGGCGATTTAACGCTTATTGTAGAGCCGGGCGCATTCGACGGCCCCGGCGAAATCATCGCTGACATAGTCCCGGTAACGATATTTCCCCTCTTCGAACCCTATTCCGTATCTGGCCGACAACACCTCCTGAATGCGGATCTTCGCGCCCCTGTCGCCGTCGGGATTTTTAAGTAAGTCGAGGAGTTTTTCCGTGGTCCATTGTTCGTACGACTCCCCGCGGTCCGCCGTATCGGGTACAGAGGCTGTTTCGGGAAACCTTCGGAGCAGGATGGATTGATTCTCCGCCAGAAGCCTTACGGTTCTGTCCAGGGAATCGAATTTACGGGCAAAGGTTTCCATCAGGCCGATCATCCGGTTAATCTTCCAGTACCAGCACATCGCTTCACGCAGGATGAGAAAAAGCGCAGCCAGGACGGCGACGGTAAGGATTATTCCCATTGGAAAATTGATCATGAATGAAGTCCCCTTTTTATGATTCCCGCAGGAACCGGCTGAAACAGGAGTAAAAATACTCAAATACCGGAATGCAGGAAGAATTTTTGCCGGCCCGAACGGGTTTTATCGACTCACTTTCCCTTACCCCTACAGACGGGAACGGAGCAGCAGTGGAACTCCCGCTCCCCGGGTATTTCAGGGCTTGAAAAAATATGGTTTCGTTCGATGTATTCTTTAATTTAAATTAGATACATCGATGACCTTACTGCGCTATCGGCAGGCGGGAAGTTTTCCGGTTGAACCACCAAAGGAGGCGAGGCATGCTTCATAACCTTGGAAGTCGCAGTTTTATCTGCTCGGTTGCGCTGCTGACGATAACTCTTTATGGCCGGGGGTTCGCTTTTATCTGCGCCGGCTCGCTGGCCGATACGGTGAATAATAACGGCAACAACGTCATGGGCGTTCCCCTGGGCGGTATCGGGGGGGGCAATTTTAATTTTCTCCCCAACGGAGATTACAGCACGACCTATTGCAACATTGCGCCGCCAGCAGGAACCATGCCGCTCGTTACCGCCTACGCGCAACAGGGGACCGCGATCTGGTCATCGGACCTGAAGGACTCGACCGCCAATGCGATGAAGACCACCTACACCGGGTATTGGCCGCGCCTCACCATGCAGTACGCGAAATCCGGCATGCCGGTGAGAATTACCCTCGAAGCTTTTTCACCCATCATTCCCGGAGACAATAAAAATTCCTCCCTGCCGATTGCCATCTACACCTTTACGTTGACCGACACGACAACGGTCGCCGAGACCGCGGCCGTCGCCCTGTCCAACTCCGCCGCCGGGAATGTCATCCCGGCAAGCGGTACGGTGAGCGGGATCAAGAACGGCACCGGAACGGCCGCTACCGTTGCCGTCATGGTCAAAAACGACAGCCTGGGGTATTCTCTGGTGACCTATGGCGCAACGAAGTCGCTGTTTACGGCCAGCGGTCAGCTCAACAACGCGGTCGGCGGCATCCTGGCATCGAAAATTTATCTCGCCCCCTCCCAGACCCGTACCATCACCTTCACCCTCTCCTGGAATAATCAAACCGCCGGCTGGTACCGGAACTACTACACCGATGCCGAATCGCTGGCCACCTATGCACTGGTAAATTCCGCAATGCTCCGCACGAAGGTCCTCAACTGGCAGAACAAGATCCTGAACTCCAACTTCCCGACCTGGCTGCAGGATATCATCATCAATAACTGCCATCCCTACAATTCGATGACCGCCTGGACGACGGCTTCGCAGAACACGCTGGCCGGGGTAGGCACCTACTCAATGCAGGAGTCATCGGACGAGGGCGATGGGACCACCGCGGGTATCGGCAGCATCGACCAGTGCTATACTTCGTCAATCGGCCTGCCGCTCTTTGCGCCGACGGCAGCCTGGTCGGAGGCGACGCGCATTGCGAACGTGCAGCAGGCAGGCGGCATGATACCGCACCTTTATTCCGGAAGCGGCAACGATGTGCGCGCCGACGATGCGGCGAAATTCGTCCTCATGTGCTATCGCGATTATATGTGGACGGGTGACAGTGCGAAGCTTGCGGCGCTCTATCCGGACATAAAAAGCGCCATTGCCTGGATTATGTCCATGGACACAAAAAACAATGACGGTCTCACCGACGACAGCGACCTCGATACCTATGACAATCCCTACTGGGGCGGCTGGGACATCCCTTCCCGCGAATATGACAATGAGCTCGATCTTGCGGCGTTTAAAGCCGGGGCGGCAATGGGAACGCTTTTCGGCGATACCATCGCCAATACCTATAACAACTACTTTACCAAGGCCTCAACAAGTTTCGAACACGCCGCATCGACCGGGGGAGCGGCGGCGGGCGGCGGGTTCTGGGATACCACCCATGTCGGACCCACCGGGCTTACCGGGTACTACACCGGTTCAACCGACCTTGGCGGGTCGGGAAAGGGACTCGCATCCTGGGAAGGGCAGTTTACCGGTCAATGGTATGCCGACCTTTTCGGCCTGGGGCCGCTGCATCCCGAAAACAGGATCGAGCGGGCGATCCAATTTACCAATGCGGTCAATGTCGACTCCCGCACCGGCGCTACCAATCCGAGCTACATGATGATGGCCGCCCTGCCGACGGCGACGCTTGCGAATACGACATCCTATTTCAACGGGAGCGAGAATGACGCCACCGGGGGTGATGCGGCCAACATTTTCTATGTATCCTACATCGGGTACCCGGTTCCGCAGTTCGGGTGCCCGGCCATCTATCATGGGAACCCCGATATCGGGCTCAGGGTAGCGCAGATGATGTGGAACGCCACCTACAGTAGATTCAAGCGGGTCTGGAATATGTCCTGCAAGGCGGACACGGGCGGCAGAGGGGGTGGATGGGGAGCCGGCCGCTATATGGCGGTGCCGGGGGTATTTGGAACGGCGTTCGCTATAACGGGATTTGCAATCGATGTCCACGGCAAGAGGCTCTGGCTCAAACCCTCGGTTCCCGCCGCGATGGGGGACTCTCTTGTCAACGCTCCCCTCATCAACCCGATGTCCTGCGGAACCTTAAGCTATAACCTGCAGGCGGGTAATGTTCAGCGATTGGTCGTCGGTTTCGATTCGGCGCTGAGCTTCAGGCAGCTGTATGTACGAAAGAGAGGCAGCGCAGCGACGGTTTCCGTTACCAATAACGGGGCTTTGGTACCGGCAACGATCGCCGTTTACGGCGCCGACACGTCCGAGTATCTGATTACCTTCGGATCCCTGACCGCCATCGGCACTCCGGGTGCCGTCATTACCGTCGGCGCGGCGACCGGTACCGATCGCGCCCCGGCGACGGTCGCCTCGGTTTTTGCCATGGCCGTGAACATGAAATCGGGCATCATTTCCTATGTCCTTCCGCAACGGAGCGGCGTTGCGGTAACCCTGGTCAATCCGAAGGGTGCGGCACTTACCCTGCTGCAGGCGGAGCAGGCATCCGGGAGTCATGCCCTGTATCACGACTGGAAGAGAGAACCCGCGGGGGTTTACTTTATGAAGATCAAGGCGGGGGGGATGCAGGAGACGAAGGAAATAATCAATATCCGATAGCTTCCATGTGAAAAAATGTCGCCATGAAGAGACGGTCGGAAGGACCGTCTCTTCATGGCGCATGAACTTTTTTTCCGGCCCTCCCTATGAATGCAAAGTCCATGGCGTATTTCTTTTCCCGGTCCCTGTTTTATGCGCTCCGGGCGACTATATTCATTGGCCGCCGGTACGAGTGTCCTATTTGCAAGTGGAGATTCAGGCGATTTCTGCCCGCGGGAATCGTCCGGCGAAGTAATGCAGCGTGTCCTCGGTGTGCATCGCTTGAAAGACACCGGCTTGCCTGGCTCTATTTGAAGCGGGAAACAGATTTCATGGCGGGTCGAAAGCGTTTTCTCCATATCGCACCTGAATTCTGCTTTTTGCGGGAAATGAAGAAAATGGCTGATTTAGATTATGTGAGTGTCGACAAATACGACAATTTTGCCGACTACCGGATGGACATTACCGATCTTCACCTGAAATCGGAGAGCTTTGATTGTCTCCTCTGTCTGCATGTTCTCGAACATATTCCCGATGACCTTCAAGCGTTGCGGGAAATGCGAAGGGTACTGAAACCCGGAGCCTGGGCGCTCATCGGAGTACCAATCGACCATGCCCGCGCAACCACCTTTGAAAACCCCCATGTTACCTCCGATGAGGAGCGCCGGAAGATTTTCGGACAAAAGGATCATGTGCGGGTATATGGCAGGGATATTGCCCGGCGGATTAAGCAGGCCGGGTTTGATGTGGTCGGGGTGGATTATTGCGAATGCCTCGGTTCGGCCGAACGGGAAAAATATGGAATCATTGCCGGTGAAGAGTTCTTTTCCTGCAAACGCATATCGACTTAACCTCCCCGATCGGAGAGGGTTCTTTTTTTCATCATATAAATTTTGGAACACAACCTAAGCCCTGTTCCCGGGAACCGTCGCAATGGCGACTCGTTCTGTCAAGTATCCGGCAAATGCGGCTATCACCGATCGCGTTTCATCAGCACCACAATGAGGGTCGGCTCGCTTTTCCCGTCCACTCCGGCAAGCTGCAGCTGTACCGCGGGATACTCCTTATCGTTAATAATAATGCGGCGATTCCTGACATCGGATATCTTCTGCACATCCTGCAACCCGAGCACGGTTGAATCGTAGCGCATAAGAACGGTGACGCCGGCGCAAGGCTCAAGCCGTGAAAGCAGCGTGCTGTCGATGATGATGCCGCCCGTCGCATGGAAGGTAATACAGTCGGCAACGGTGAAGGAGGCCGTCGCTTGGAGGGTCGGCATGGGGACGCCCATCACCTGGTCGACCATGAAACGGGGGTCTGTGGAAAGGAGCGCCAGCTTGCTCTCGATTGAATTACCCGCACTCGCCGGAAAACGACCCGACGAAACGATGGTTCCGGCCGAGTCGGTGATATCGAGCGTCGAAAATCCCATGGGTCCGATGAACTCCGAGGCCCGGGAGATCACTTCCGGGGCGGTCGGGTTGTTTTCCGCCAGGAGTCGCAGCGAGAACAGCTGATCGGATTTCGTCGCTTCGGCAAAAGCGACAAGACGGTCGCTTATCTCGTGTCGGAGTTGCTCTACCGCAATGTGGACCGTTTGCGCGGCGAACGTGAGACGGGCCTCGGTTTCGGCGTCATGCCGGAGCCTGATCTGATGGAAGAGCAGGAAAAAAAAGATGATCGCGGCGACGAGTAACCCGGCGAGGAAAGCGGAGATCTTTTTCATGGCACCATGGTATTCCGGGAGCGGTGATCGACGCCCCGGGGCGGAGTAATTTCCGCCCCGGGGGTCTGAAGCGGATAGTCGCGTCAATTCTCAGTACAAATCGGCAAGGACCTGAAAAAATGCCTGGGGATGGTCGCAGCAGGGACATTTCCCCGGTGCTTCGGGCCCTTCGTGAATGTATCCGCATTCACGGCAGATCCATCGGGTGCTCGCGGCTTTGCTGAAAACCGAACCGGTCTCGATGTTTGCCAGCACCATGCGGTACCGTTCTTCATGATGCGCCTCGGCCTTGGCCGTCAGGGTAAACTGTGCCGCAACCTGCGGAAATCCCTCTTCTTTCGCGATACGCGCGAACTCCGGATAAATCTGCGTATGCTCTTCGTGTTCCCCTTCGGCTGCGGCCCGAAGGTTTTCGATGGTCGAGGTGAGGGTACCTGCAGGATAGGCTGCACTTATTTCGACCATGCCGCCCTCAAGAAAGCGGAAGAATCGCTTGGCATGCTGCTTCTCCTGGTCGGCGGTTTCCTGGAAAATCGCCGCTACCTGTTCAAATCCTTCCTTCCGTGCGGCACCCGCCGCATAGGAGTAGCGGTTGCGTGCCTGAGACTCTCCGGCAAAAGCCGCAAGAAGATTTTTTTCCGTCCGTGTTCCTTTGATACTCGCCATGGATCCTCCTGAATAGTAGGGTTATCGACCCGCTTATATCGCTTGTGAGCCGAAGGGTAAATATACGATTTTTCGCCGGAAGCCGGGTCGCTTCAGGGCGGGCGGGCATTCCAGGCAGTATTTTAAACATTCCTGTCCGGGTAACTACCCGCATTCTGAACCGATACATCCGCCTATGACCTCTTCGCCGCTCCGACCGACACTTCACTGGCTCGACAATGCCCGGATTATTTCCTGCTTTGCGGTGGTGTTTCTGCACACGGCCGGCAGCATCGTCTATCACTATGCCGGGCCGAATCCCTCTTTTTTTCTGGCCGGCAGTTTCTACAACGCTTTCTCCCGATGGAGCGTTCCGTTTTTTCTCATGATCAGCGGCGTCCTTCTGCTGAACCCACGGAAGAGTGAAGGCGTCGCAGCGTTCTACAGCAAGCGGTTCGGCCGCATTCTCATCCCGCTCTTCTTCTGGACGGCCGTCTACGCGGCTATCCGCCTTCTGCCGTTCCTGCGCGATGCGGGTGCGCTGCGGAGCGAGTCGATGAGGCTCCTCGCCGACGTGGCGGCCGGGAACCCCTATTACCATATGTGGTATCTGTATATGCTTGTCGGACTCTACCTGTTCCTGCCTCTTGTCCACTTTTGCGTAAAAGCCGCTTCCCTCCCGGACCTTCGCCTTCTCTGTATCGTATGGTTTGCCGTTGCGATTGTTTCGAGCGCGGCCTGGTCGTTCGGCGGGCCGCACGGCGGTCGATTTTCGGTTTTCATCGGCAGCTTCTTCAATTTCATGCCCTACTGCATTGCCGGGTACCTGATTGCGGCAATGCCGATGCCCGGACGGTTATGGCGTCTGTGGCTCACGGTCGGGGCCTGCGGGGCGGGATCGGTGGCGCTGTCGTATCTGCTTGCCGGAGAGGCGGATGAAATCAGATTTTACTCCTACAGCTTTACCAGCATTACGGTGGTTCCCCTGGCGCTCGCCCTCTTCGCGCTGGCCCGGCGTTTAACGAAACCGCTTCTTGGCGAAAGGTGGAACTCGCGGGCGGCCGATCTGACCTTTGGAATCTATCTGGTTCACCCGGCATTCCTGAAACTCATGGGGTCATGGGGAATATCGGCCACCATGATGCACCCGATAGCCGCAATCCCGCTTACGGCATGCATCGCCGTCGTTCTTTCCGGACTTGCCACGATGGTGCTTGCGACACTACCCGGACTTCGCAGGACGGTCGGTTGATCCGGCCTGGAAATCTCAAAAGCGATTCCGGTCTTTCGTAATCGGGATCACTCCTTATCCGCTACCGTCACGGTTGTCTCCGAGAGGGTCCGGTTTTCGGACCTGACACGGGCCAGGTACGTTCCGGCAGGCAAGGATTTATAAGAGTCGATTGCCGCGCCTTGGGCCAGAAGAATTCTCCGACTCAGGCGCCCGTTGATCGAATAGTATTCGAATAGCAGGCGCTCTGCGGGAGAGCGGAGGATACCGGCATACATCAGCCGGCAGCCCGGCATTCTTTTCAGTCCCGGCATTGTCCGGTCATTGAGGGCGGCGTTCGGGAGAACGGAGCCGATAGTAAGCAGTTTTCCCAGCGCTCCGAGTGCATTCGCCTTGCCCGCCCCCCAGAGGTTGTTCGGCGTCGTGATGATTCCGGTCGCCGCATCATTCGTTGCCGTTTCCTGGAGGAGGGTCCGAGCCTGGCTGTAGGTAACCGCTGAATCGGCTTGCAACATATCCGCGACAATCCCGGCCACGATCGGGGCGGAACACGAGGTGCCGCCGGTTACCGCATAGCGCTGATCGACAAGAGGAGAGTCGGGCCAGTAGGCGATATTGAAGCCTGCACTCGGTATATCTCTGGCCATCGCTCCTATCACCTGCGAACCCGGCGCCATAATATCGGGCTTTATGCGGCCATCGGCCGTCGGTCCCCTGCTTGTGTAGAGCGTTGCCGCGTAAAGGCCGTCATTGTTGCCGATCACTGTTCCGTTATAGAGCGTTATGACCAGATTATCCTCGTAGGCACCGACCGTTATATTGTCCTTTGCCGTGCCGCCGAGCTCGGTGACCGACATGGTGGTATCGCCGCCCCGGTAGCCGGAAACCTGGAAGCTCTGGAATGCATTCTGCAAAAGGCTCCACGCCTGCACCGTACCGCCGCTCTTCCCGTTTACGGTTACCGATACGCCGAAGTGGAGCCTGGGGTTGCTGCAATACATGTATGCCTGCAGGTGGGGTTTGCCGTTGAGCGCGCTCGAGTCTTCCGTCAGGAGCGTAGGGAAGTAAACCGTGTCGCGCTTCCCCGTTGTACTGTCAAGGAAGGTGATGAAAATCGGTTGATAGTTAAGCTGCTGTCCCGGTTTTCCCTTTGAGGTTATAAGGGTATCGATCGATTTGTAATAAACCATGGCGGCAGTGTCCAGGACATTGAGGTGAACGGTGAAGGTATCGCCTGCCGAGCCCCACATCTCGATGCCGTACCAATAGTAGGGATTCGAATAATACTGCGAAAGCCAGGTTCCTGTCGACTGCCCGGCCCCTGCCGTGAGCGGTACATGTGCAAGCTTTTCGCCGTCGTTGCCGGCGGCTCCGACAATGATGTGACCCGGCTTTGCGGAAACGGAGTCGATGACCTGGTCGACGAGCGAGGTACCATCGTGCGGTCCTTCGGGCGACCCGAGGCTCATACTCACCACGCAGGGGAGCATGAGCGAATCGGCAAGCGAAAAAAGCCAGGAGAGACCGTCGATGATGCCCTGGTCCGAGGTGTCCATCGCCACACCGGCGATCGATACATCCGGAGCAACGCCGTAGAATGGACAGGTCAATTGCGATCCGGCAGCATAGCTCGCCATACAGGTGCCGTGAAAACCCTGATCCAGGCTGAACAATGAATCGGTAAGGAGTTGGCGGTGATTTGCAATAGAGCCGTAGCCGAAACGGTCGGGATATTTCTTTATGGAATCGTTCTGGTCCCAGACTGCGACAAATCGCGTAACACCGTTCGAATCCTGGAAGGCCTTATGGTGGGTATCGAAATCCGTGTCGATGAGACCATAGAGGACATGCTTGCCTGTCAGCTTGGGTCCGGTCCAGCCGGACACGGTTTTCTGGAGCTGGTTGATGTTACAATTTTTTCGTGCCGAGTCCATTACGGGGTAGACCCGCGACGGCATTTTGACATACCTGATGCCGGGAAGCGCCCGAAGGTAGGGAGCGGCTTCGCGGCTTCCTTCGAGCGTGACGACGCTGCCGATCCGGCCGACGAGGCGCCACCCATAGCTCTGCAGGTCGTTGGCCGGGAATGAATCGCCGACCAGGGCGCTTACCCTGACAAGCGACGGTTTCCGACCGCCGGCCATTCGGGCCTCGGCCCGCGCGCCGGCCGCCTTAAGGCTGTCGATGGTCACCGGAACAGGGCGGAAGGCGATGGGGAACGATCCGATGCATTTCGCCTCCCGTTCACCACGGATGCTGCCAAAACCAACCGCTGCGAAAAGCATCGCAAGAACCGCGCATCTTTGCATATCCCTCATACGCCTCCCCCCCCTCTTATGAAAGATAACAATCCGCTTCGCTCATGATCATTCAAAACAGCTGGTTTTTCTTTTGCTTCTTCTGCTTTTCATCCTGGACGGTGGTTCCGAAGACATCCTTTTTATCGCTTTCGGCAGCACGCTTTGTACCGTGAAGTGAACAGGTATCGACGACCGCGTCGCTCAGAAAATAGTCGGTTTTGACATGGGGACAGGCATCGGTCGCAATAAGATGCGATTCATCGCACAATTGTTCGGTTTTGATTCCCTCCGGCATGTCGAAGTCCATCTCCGGCAGGTGGCGATGGAGGGCGATCATGATAGGAACCCACACCGGAACCGCGGCCACGGCGCCGGTGACCCCGGACCCGAGCGATCGCCGCTCGTCGACACCGGTCCACACGCAGCAGACCACCTGCGGGGTGAAACCCACGAACCATGCATCGGAGTAGTCGTTCGTCGTGCCGGTCTTGCCCCCGGCCGGACGGGTGAATCCCCTTGCCGGAATGTCGGATGCCGTGCCGCAGCAGACAACGGTCTTCAGGAGGGAACTCATGAGAAAGGCGGTTTGCGGGGAAAGCACCCTGTGTTCTGCGTGGGTATGTTGCTCCAGAACCTTTCCCGATTTATCCACTATTTTTTCGATGAAGTACGGCTCGACGGCGATTCCCCGGTTTGCGAAGATCTGATAGGCGCATGCCATCTCCATGGGGGTGACTTCGCAGGCTCCGACGGCAAGCGAGGGTATCGCTTCGAGGTCGTGGTTGAACCCCATCCTGCGCGCATAGTCCACCACCATTTGCGGCCCGAGCTTCATGATGACCTGAATGGCGACCATATTTACCGAGAGTGCTACCGCCCGCCGAATGGTGGTAGGACCGTGGAATGCATGATCGTAGTTTTCAGGGCGCCACTCCCCTTCCGGCGTCTGCAGGGTGACCGGCTGATCGAGAACGACGCTCGAGGGGGAGTACCCGTGCTCCATTGCCGCCGTATAGACAATGGGCTTGAAGGCCGATCCGGGCTGGCGCAGCGCCATGGTGGCCCGGTTGAATTTGCTCTCGTCGAAATTTCTTCCGCCGATAAGCGTCCGGATGCCTCCGGTGGATGCATCGAGCGCTATAACGGCGATCTGCGCCTTGCGGAGTTTAAGTGAATCACTGAGCTCTTCATATTCGCTGCTGAAGTGTGCATAAAGGGAGTCGAAATGAGCCAGGAAGGCTTCACGGCGAATATTGTGCTTATGCGCGGTACGGGTGAAATCGACAAACATGCCGTTCAGCCTGGCCTGCAGTGAGGAAATTTCATCGGCAGCGGCTTTTTCCGCCGCTTCCTGACCCGAGAGATCCAGCGTCGTGTAGACGGTCAGGCCCCCGTTATAGAGCACGTCGTCGCCGAACTTCTCGGAGATATGCTTGCGTACCATTTCAAGAAAATAACCGGCCGTATTGCTGCTCTCGGAGGAGATATGTACATCGACCGGTGCTACGATTGTTGCCGAACAGAGTGACCTATCGATGGCATGGATATCGGCCATGGCGCGAAGAACGGCATTTCGCCTGACCGTGCAGCGGTGCAGATTCTCTTTTTTATCGGGACGATACCGTTCGGGAGTCTGAATGATGCCGGCGAGTGTGGCGCATTCATTAAGATTAAGATCCTGCACATGCTTACTGAAATACTGCTCGCTTGCCGCCTCAACGCCCCAGGCGCCGCCTCCGAAACATACCTGGTTGAGATACAGTTCGAGAATCTCTTTCTTCGTATAGCATGATTCGAGCTGCACCGCCGTGAGCGCCTCCCTGATTTTACGTTCCATAGAGGGCTTGGAAGTAAGGTACAGGTTCCGGGCCAGCTGCTGGGTGAGGGTCGATGCACCCTGCGAGTACCCTCGCCTGACGATATCGATTACCGCCGCCTGGAGGAGCCGGCGGATATCCATGCCCCAGTGCTTATAAAACTTACGATCTTCGATGGCGATTACGGCATTTTGAAGGTTTTCGGGAATTTTTTCGAGCGGTACGAAACTTCGGCGTTCGATACCGAACTCATGTACGATCCGGCCATCCTTATCGAGTACCCTCGAAGCGAGAGGCTGCTCAATGTTTTGCAGCTGATCGACGGTGGGTAAATTCTGGGAGAGCCGAATGACGAACCAGATACTCGCGGTTCCTATAAAGGCAATGATCCCGATAGCGGCAAGGAGCGAGCAGGCGACCGGTTGCTCCCTTATTTTTTGAATGATGAAACGGATAAGTTTTTTCAGGGCAGTTATCATGGTAAAAAAATACAGCCCCCCACGACCGTTATCAATTGCTTGGAGTTGCACCGATCCCCGCCATCAAAACGGTGATCCGCCCGGCCCGAAGTATTTTTAGCATGAAAATAGCGGTAAGCATGGGTGCTAATTCGATAGTATCGGCAACTCCCCTTCCATAAGTTACCCTAAATCGTATGGCGATGCTTCGCATCCAAAGGAGAGATTCGTGAAGAAAAGGGCGCTTATCACTGGCGTTACGGGGCAGGATGGTTCCTACCTGGCGGAACTGCTTCTGGAGAAAGGGTATGAGGTTCACGGCATGATCCGGCGGTCGAGCTCCTTTAATCGCGAACGGATTGAACACATCTATAAAGATCCTTATGGGAAGCAGTTAAGTTTTTTCCTGCACTACGGTGATCTGGCGGATTCCAGCAACATGAATCGGATGCTGGAGCATATCCGGCCGGATGAAATCTATAACCTCGCCGCCCAGTCGCATGTGCGGGTCTCCTTCGACGTTCCGGAATATACCGCCGATGTTGATGCCGTCGGAACGCTCAGGCTTGTTGACGCCATCAAGGAGACCGGCATTAAGTGCCGATTTTATCAGGCCTCTACCTCGGAGCTCTATGGGAAAGTCCGGGAGGTACCGCAATCGGAAAAAACCCCCTTTTATCCCCGCTCTCCCTATGGCGTGGCGAAGCTCTACGCTTACTGGATCGTGGTGAATTACCGGGAGGCATACGGCCTTCACGCCTCGAACGGCATCCTCTTCAATCATGAGTCTCCCCGTCGCGGAGAAAATTTTGTCACCAGGAAGATTACCCTCACCGCCGCAGCCATAAAAGCAGGCCAGAAGGAGTGCCTCTATATAGGTAATCTCGATGCGAGGCGGGATTGGGGCTATGCACCCGATTATGTGCAGGCAATGTGGCTCATGCTGCAACAGGATGCGCCGGACGATTTTGTTATTGCAACCGGCGAAACCCATTCGGTTCGTGAGTTTATCGAAAAGGCGTTCACTATATTCGGCATGCCGCTTGAGTGGCGGGGGAGTGGCATCAATGAAGAGGGTTTCGATCCTAAGACCGGAAAAATTTGCGTGAGGATCGACCCGAAATACTTCAGGCCCACCGAAGTCGATCTGCTGCTCGGCGACCCGTCCAAGGCGAGGAACACTCTGGGTTGGAAGCCGTCGATCGGGTTCGACGAGCTGGTGGCGATCATGGCCAGGGCGGACGGCAAAATTGAGGGGTGAGTTAATTTTATTATGCACTCCCTCTGCCCCCGACCGGCGGATAAAATATCTATGACCTTGCAAGCGAAATACTAGAATGAACCTCAAGAAATTTCTTTGCCGAATCGCCCTCATTCAATTGGTGATTTTTGCTGTACCCAAGGCGGGATGGTGCGGTGAAGAGGAGGCGGATTTAAATTGGCAGCAGGCTTCGAGGTTTGTGGACACCCTGCCTTTCAAAAAAAGCATTATCGATTCCATTAAAAAGAGCTATCAGGTTGTTTTTCCGGCATCGCCCTTACGAAAAGTGCCGGATCAGAGTTTCTCACTGGGAGAGATCCTGGTATACGATGTAGGATGGGGCCCGTTCAAGGCAGGCTATGTCGTTTTAACGGCCGAGCCGGATGGTGCAACCCGCACGATTCGTCTCGACGGCAAGGCGCTTTCGAGAGGATTCGTCAGCACCTTCTACCGGATGCGGGATAATGTGGTTTCAACCGTTGATGCCGACGGTCTCTACCCGCTCTTTTTCGAGCAGCATCTTCGCGAAGGCAAGCATTTTAAAGCCGATACATGGATTCTTTTCGATCACCTGCGCGATTCGGTGCATATAAAGGATGGACAGCTAAAGAACCTGGGTGCGGCAAGGTTTACGAATGACTATCTTTCCATATTTTATTATCTTCGGAGCCTGACCTTCGGACCGGGCGATACCTTTTCACTGCCGATCTGTGTCGACAAGCGGCTGCGCAGCATCAACTTCTGGTGCAAGAGTCGCGATACCATTGAAATGGAGGGGAAAGCGATCCCCTGCCTCAGGATTGTGCCAAGGATTTCCGACGATAAGGGCACCTTCAATAAGAAAAACGGTTTTGAAGTCTGGTTATCGGATGATGCGGTTAAGATGCCGGTCAAGATCAAATCGAAAATCAGCCTGGGTTCAATCAATGCGAAGCTCGTCTATGCCTTTCGACCCCTACGCCCGAGCTTGCCGGCGGTTGTTCGGAGGCGCGATTCCGCCCATGGGGCGGACACGGCGCCCCTGCGATCCGTCCGAAAACACGACTCTTCACGATCGGCTGAAACGCTGAAGGCTCCCGATTCCCCTAAAAGGTCGGGCACGGCGCAATGCTACTCTACGGTTTCGGCGCACGATACCGCGCATGCCCTGATCGGCACTTTCGACTCCGTGTCACCCTGACCGCTTCGGGAACCGATGCTCCACCTCATTCTTCACTGGGATTGTTCTCTTTTCCTCCTCATAAATCGCGGGCTGGCCAATCCTGTCTTCGATGCCCTTTTTGTGACCATAACCAACGGCCGATTCTGGATTATTCCGGGCATTGCCATCGCTCTCGTCTACATAGGATATGCACGAGGGCATGGTCTTCTGGTTCTCGGGCTTGCCGTGCTGACGGTGACCCTTACCGATCAGCTTGCAACCGATCTTATCAAACCGATGGTTCATCGCCTCCGGCCCTGCAACCCGCATGCGCTGGTTGAAGGCGGTCGTTTTCTTCTCGGCATGAAGGGCTCGTTCTCTTTCCCCTCCAATCACGCCATGAATATGTTCGGGCAGGCCACGCTGCTCACCTTTTTCTATCGCAGGTTCGGCGTGTGGTTTTTCACCTTTGCCGGGCTTATCGGCTTCTCCCGCATCTACGTCGGTGCACACTATCCTCTCGATGTCGCGGCAGGCGCGGTGTTCGGTGTTGTCTGCGGCACGGCAGTCGGGGTGGGATACCGCACCATTGCCGGACGAATGAAGGCTAAAGACAGCGCCACTCCCCCCCCTTAGCATGTAATTTGCTTGCACAATCTCCGGATATGCAGGGACGGCCGATCCCATAATCCTCATGGCTACTCTCTTTACCGGCAATCCCACGGGGAGGGGAGTGATCGATGCGCGCCAAGGCGGTCATCGCCCTTTTACTTCTCCTGATTCCTGCGAATCAGAGCTTCTCCCAATACTTCGGCCGGAATAAAATTCACGCGCCGAATCTCAATTTCACCATGCTTTCAACCGCGCATTACGACATTTACTGTTATTCAATAGAAAATCATGCCCTTGTCCTTGTCGCTGAAATGCTTGAACGATGGCACGAGCGATTTTCGCGCATTTTTCATTTTTCGCTGGAGCATCAGATCGTCATCATCTACCGGAATCGATCGGATTTTACCCAGACTTCGATAATGAGCGATCTGGTCGAGCAGGGGCTTGGCGGTGTTCGGGAACCCCAGGGACGGAGAATTCTGCTCTCCCTGACAGGAATCAATGCGTGCGATGAACATCTGGTCGGCCATGAGGTGGCCAACGCATTCCAATTTTCCCTCATCGTCCGCAGCTCGCTGCCTCTCCTGCCGGCGCAGACTTTTCCGGCATGGTTCATGGAGGGCATGGCCGAGTATCTTACCCTCGGACGGGACGACCGAGTGACGGCGATGTGGTTGCGCAATCTCCGGGAGACAGGACTCATACCCTCGTTTTATGCAGCCGGACATAACGAAGACCTCTACTCGCCGTACCATGTCGGGCACGCTATCTGGGCATTCATGACCGGTGCCTGGGGAGATTCGATGATCGCACCGCTCTGTTCCTCCATCATACGGCACGGCTGGGAGTCGGGGTTCAGGAGGACGCTTGGCATGAGTGCCGATTCGGTTTCCCTGCTCTGGCAGCATTATGCGGCAAAATCGTTTTCCGGTCACCCCGGGGGGGGCTCGCCGGGCGGTTGCGCCAATCCGGGGGTAAATTTATTTCCGGATCGGGAATCACGGCTTTCGCCATCCGTCAGTCCGGACGGGCGAAGGGTTGCCTTTATCCAGGCAATCGGTAAATTTACCCGGAGTATTTCCATTGCCGATGCCGAAACCGGAAAAAATCTCCAGACGGTTCTGAGCTTCAACCGGGACGCCCACCTTGAAGAGATAAGCTTCGATAAATCGTCGGGAGAGTGGGCACCCGACGGCACAAAATTCGCCGTTACGGCCTACGACCGGGGCGCAAGCGTTATCGAGGTGGTCGACCTTTCCCTGCCGTCCGGTCCAAGGGTGATCGGGATACCCGGGGTGGATGAGATCACCGGATTGGGATGGTCGCCGGACGGTCATGCGATGGTGATCTCCAGCAGCAGCGGGGGAGAAGACCGCCTGTACTTGTACGATCTGGGCAACGCTTCCCTGGTGACGCTTGAAAAGGGTCCCTACACCTGTGTGCAGCCCTGCTGGTCGCCCGATGGGAAAACGATCGCCTATGTTACCGACAGCGGACCCTCTACCCGCCTGGACGAGGCGGTGTATGGTCCCCTGCGCATCTGCCTGCTCGATATAACCGGGGGGCGGCGGACGATTCTGGAGCTGGGTGACCGGGTTGAGGCTTTTTGCCCGCGTTTTTCTCCGGACGGCGGCAATGTCTACTTTATTGCCGATCCGGATGGATTCAGCGATCTCTACCGCTACGACCGCGCGAACGGAAACGTTTTTCGCCTTACAAAAGCTCCTTCCGGCGTTTGCGGTCTCGCCCGGTACTCCCCTTCCTTTTCGGCGGCGCTCGATTCGAATATAATAGTGTATTGCTCGCTCGATTCGGGGCGCTTTACCATTCATCGGCTTGCGGATTCCTGTCTACGGGGGAGCCCCTTCGGCGCTGCGGATACTGCGGGCTATGATGCCGTTATACCGTTAGCCGCAGGATCGGGCAACGAAATCACCCGCTCCTATCTCAACGATTGGAGAGGGGGGCTCATACCCTCGCAATTCCTGTATCTGGCACCCTACAACCCGCGCTGGAGCCTGCGCTATGCCGGCCAGTATTTCATAGGATCGGCCGGAAATGAGTATGGATTGAACGCCGGAAGCGGATCGCTGATCTTTTCCGATGTTCTCGGCAATCGGCTTATCAGCATGGCAGGGCAGATCGATACCCTGAGCCCCGACGGCATCGGGCTGATGGCCGGGTATCTTAACCAGACCGGGAGATATTACTGGGGAGTTTCAGCGAGCCACCTTCCCTACCAGACACCGCAGGTTTTATTCACAAAAGACAGTTCTTCTGTAAACAGTCGCCTTGTGCCTGCCCAGACCACGACGGTGCTGCGCCAGAGGAATTTTACCGATGAGGCAAACTTCGTGCTGCAGGATCCCCTCTCGGTCAATACCCGGCTGGAGTTCAACCTGACCTATGCGCTCCAGTCTTTTGAAAACTATGTCACCCGGACCACCCAGCCGTCGGGGGGGCTGCCGGCCGGCACCCGGCTTCCTTCGCCCTCCGCTCCTCCTCCGCCGATCCAGACCGTTGCACTCACCGGCGCCTATATCGGCGATTACTCCCTGGATGGCTACACGGCTCCGAGGAGCGGGAACAGGTTTCACCTCGAGGCGGGTCCGGTGGTCGGATCGGTGTTTTACGGTTATGTACAGGCCGACTATCGTTACTACCTGCTCCTGAAGCCCGTAACGCTTGCCTTCCGGGCCATGCATGTGGGTGAATACGGGGGCGAGTTGAAAAGCGGAGAACTTCCGGTCCTGAATCTCGGTTTTCCCACCTGGGTGCGCGGGTATTCAACGAGATCTTTTGATTTCTCGAAGGGGATTAACGATACCGGTAAAACCGGCGAAGGCGCGACCTTCGACCGGCTCATCGGTTCGAAGGTCGCCATTGGAAATGCGGAGCTGCGGCTGCCGATTCTCGGCTCCCAGCAGATCGGTCTTGTGGATTTCGCTTACCTGCCGACCGATTTCATCCTGTTTACCGACGGTGGACTCGCCTGGATCAACAATCGCGGGGTTACCCTGCAGCTCTCCGGGAATCCCGACGAGCGGGCGCCGGTTTTCAGCACCGGATTCGGCCTGCGAAGCAACCTGGTCGGCGCACTGGTCGGTTCGGTCTTTCTGGTCTATCCCGTTGAGAGGCCGCACCGGCATCCATTTCTCGATTACGAAATTTCGACCGGCTGGTAGTAATCGCAATGGAATCCGGGGTCATTGACCGCCGGGCCGATACCGGTTCGCCCGGTCGGGATCGTGCAGGTAGAGGCAGATGCCGGTAAAGTTGCTCAGGTAGGCCGGATCGATTTTCGGATCGATCCGGAGCGCCTTTTCGTAGTAATCGGCTGCCTGGCTGTAGTATTCCCTCTGTTGATAAGCGAGACCCATGTTGCCGGGACTCGGATTTATTGCGGCAGCCTTCTGCTGATAGGCAAGCCCAATGTTTCCATAAGCCAGAGCGGAATGAGGATCGATCGACAGCGCCTTTGAACAGTAAAAAATAACGCTGTCCGGCTGCTTAAGCCGGAAATAACAGAAACCCATTTTGCACATCGCGGTGACATTGTCCGGATGCAGCACCAGCACGGCTTTGAAATCCGCCAGGGCATCCTGAAGATTGCCCAGGTCGAGGTCGCCGTTTCCCATGCAGATTTCCTCATTCGGCTGGTCCGGCACAATAGCCATCGATGCCCGCAAATCGGAAACCGCCTCGGTCAGCAGCCGGCGTTTCTCCGCCGGATCGTCTTCACGTTGCGATTTGTAATAATAGGCTACACCGCGGCAGGTGAGGGCGGGCGCATTTTTACTGACAAACTGCAGGGATTTCGAGCAATCGGCGATCGCCCCATCGTAGTCGTGGAAAATATTCAGCCGCGGAAGGGCGCGGTTGGCGTAGGCCTCGAATGCGGCAGGTTCTTTGGCGATGCAATCGCTCCAGAGCGTGAAACTGTCATGCCATACGCCCACCCGCTGCCAGGTGAGCACCGAGAGCAGGGCGATATAGATTGCCAGAGCGGCAAACCATGCTTTCTTAAGGAGTGGCCTGGGCACGGTATAACGGTAGCTCGCTGCGACGATGAGGCAGAACCCTATTGAGGGAATATAAGCATAGCGATCGGCCATGATCGCCCTGCCGACGGGGAGGAGCTGCAGGGTAAAAGCGATGGTCACGGTAAAGAAAATGATGCCGAAGGCCGCGAGCCGGTCGCCCCTTTTTATGCTCAGGAACAATAAAAATCCTATGAGTGCGATGAAAGCGAGAGAGAGCAGGAACCAGGTACATGGAATTGCCCCGGTAGCGGCAAAGGGGTACGGATACATTGCGGCAAGATGAATCGGAACAAACAGCTTAAGGATATAGACCGAAAACCCGTAACATGCGACCGGGATGCGATAAATCCAGGCGACCTCCTTGATGGCTCCGCCGGTACGCTGGGCGAAAATGGCAATAACGCCGAACACGAGGGCAAGGATGAAAAAGGGGACTTTTTCGAGGAGCGATTTCTTTGAAAAGGTTTTTTTGCGCAACAGCCAGTCGATTGCCATGACCGAAAGCGGCATCGCCGCCGCCTGGCCCTTGGAGAGGAGCGACAGGAATAAAAAGATAAGCGAAAGCACATAGAACAGCCTGCGGTTCCGGAAACAGTACTTGCCGTAGCAAATAAGACCGCCGAGGAAAAAGAACGCATACAGCAGATCTTTGCGCTCGCTTGCCCAGGCGACGGATTCGACGTGGAGCGTATGAACGCCGAAAAGAAGCGCGGCAAAAAAGGCGATGAACCGCTCCCGGGTAAGGATAATAACAAGAAGAAAAACCAGGAAAGTATTGCAGAGGTGCAGCAGCAAATTGAACAAGTGGTAAGCAAACGGATTCCTGCCCGAAACGGCGTAATCTATGTCTAACGACAAGAGGGCCAGCGGGTGGTAATTTCCCTGGAAATACGTCGAAAAGACCTTTGTCAATGCCGGCATGGAAAGGTCGCCGAGCAGGGGATTCTGCAACACGTACCGGTCGTCGTCCCAATTTGTAAACTCATTGCGGATTGATGATGCGTAAACAGCCACCGTTACCAGTGCAATGACGGCGCAGGCGATCGCGTAAAATTTTCCATTTCTCCGGCGGGCGGGCGGCGGGGGGAGCGGTGCCGAGGTGCGTTTTTTTTTCATGAAGGCGACCCCCGCACTGCTGCCCTGCAGGGTTTTTTCCCGGTATGGGGCGGTGAGGCAGGTGCCCCGGCGATAAAAAGCGGGTTTTCAGTCACACAATATCCTCGAAGGGCTTCCGGGTCACTGATATTGCCGTAACCGGTTGCCGTTATTGATGTTGCCATATACGGCCGGTATACGCCGCCATCCGGTCCGGCAAAAAACGCCGGTTTTTAAATTACATCGTTCATTCCGCCGCAGGCAAAAGTCGGCACAAAGTTCCCTACGCTCGTATCACCGAAAAACCGTACGATGCGGGGATTTTTCCCGCCTTGTCGTCCATCCTCCTGCACCGGAAGGTGAGACCCGTCTCGCATCTCCTTGGAAAGCATCGGGTAAGCGCAAGCGGAATTTTTTGCCGCGGGCCGGTGCGGCAAATATTGCCTATCGACATAAGGCAAATCGGCAAGGCGCAGTGGTAAATATATGGCGGTTTTATTGGCAAAAAGCCATTGCATTGCGGTGAAAACAATCGGATAATAGTGGACACGTCGGTCTTTGCCGAATTCGGATAATTCGGCTTTGACAACAAAACGGGAATGTGCAGGTCTCCCGCAGATTGTCCAAAAGGATCGAGTCGGAGACGGACACGGCTAATTCATTGTAAAGTCGGAATAAAAAAAGGGGAGGATTCTATGGCGGGTCGAGCGACGACGAGATGGTGCGGAATGCTGGTGCTGGTTCTCGGATATGCCCTGAGCGCTTCGGCGCAGGACGCCCCCGGCATACCGAATCTCCTGAATCCAAACGATGGTTCGCTGAGCCAGCCGACCACCATTGTCGTAAGCTGGGATCCCGCGGATGGCGCTTCCTCCTACCATTTGCAGGTATCGACGGATATGGATTTTTCGACAACCGTCAGCGATCAGCCGGCGCTTACCGATACCTTTGCAACGGTAGCGGGGCTTGCAAACAACACCGTTTACTATTGGCAGGTTATGGCGAGCGGGCCCGGCGGGACAAGCGGCTGGCCCGACTATCCGCAATCATTTACAACTGTTATTTCGGCGACCTCGCTTATCTCCCCGGCAGCGGCAGCAGTCAATCAGCCGGTATCATTGACGTTAGGGTGGACCTCCGTTCCGGGGGCGGATTCCTACGAAGTGCAGGTGTCGTCAACCGGTAATTTCGGCAACCCGGTTTATGACCAGGCGTCAATAGCAGGGACGTCGCAGGTCGTCGGAAGCCTTACAAACAGCACGACCTATTACTGGCGGGTCATGGCAACGAATAACGAAGGCGATGGAACGGTCTGGTCGGCGACCGACAGCTTCACGACCATCGTGCAGGCTCCCGGAGCGCCGGGTCTTTCCGCGCCGGCAAACAACGCGTCAGCGCAGCCCACCAATGCGGCTGTCAGTTGGACCGCCGGGACGCGCGCATCGAGTTACACCGTATGGTTTTCACCCGTCCCGGACTTTTCCTCCGGGCTCATCAGTCAGACCGGTATTACGGGAACGTCGACCCCGGCGAGCGGCCTCGCGAACAGCACGCTCTACTACTGGCAGGTGCAGTCGGTGAATGCCGGCGGTACCGCCTGGTCCGGCGAATGGAGCTTTACGACGATTGCCGCCGCGCCCGCCGCTCCGGTACTGTCGAGTCCGGCGACCAATGCTATCAATCAGCCCTTAACGATCACTTTGAACTGGAACGCCGCCGCGGGTGCAACGACGTATGCGTTCCAGGTTTCAACTGCCGCGGATTTTTCATCCACCGTCGGTGCTCAGAGCGGCATCGATACCACCTCGGGTTCGGCGAGTCTGTCCCTGCGGCAGACGGTCTATTACTGGCGTGTCCGTGCAACGAATGGCGGCGGCACCAGTTCCTGGGCCTCCGCGTGGAGTTTCACGACGGTGCCGACCGCTCCGGGATCTCCTTCGTTAGCTCTTCCTGTCAATAGCGACCCTAATCAGCCGATGTCACCGACATTGATCTGGAAAACGGTAGCGGGTGCCACGAGCTATGACTACCAGCTTTCGACAACATCGACCTTTGCGGCTACCATTTCAAGTGTCACCGGTATCGTCGACACTTTTCTTGTCATCGGACCGCTTGCCGGCAGTACGAATTACTGGTGGCGCGTCAATGCGGCGAATGCAGGAGGGACCAGCAGCTGGTCAAAGCGCAATTTTACCGTTCCGGCGGTTCCCTCCGCACCGGCTTTAAGTTTGCCGGCAAATAATGAAGGGAATGCATCGGCTGCCCTCACCCTGAGTTGGCAGTCGGTTACCGGCCCCTTGAGTGCGTATGAGGTGCAGGTATCGGCGGATAATTTCTCTACCACCATTCTCGATGTCTCGGCAGGTACGGGGAGTACAAGCTACTCCGGCTCCACACTTGCAAGCGGAACCTACTATTGGCGAGTAGGACCGATCAACGGCGGCGGGGAGATGTGGAGCGCGACATGGACGTTCACGATCCCGGCAGCGGCAGGCTCGGTGACGCTTTCGACACCGGTGAACGACT